>NZ_LWEY01000303.1:0-869 GCF_001634935.1 Oleiphilus sp. HI0043
TTGCCCTCGTGATTAGTAGCCGGATATAAGGTGCAGGAGTCAAGGCTGATGCCTTTATCGAGCTGGTCTATTTCTATGTTGGATAATAGCTCGTCAAGATAACGGTGAGCCTGCCGAGCGTTGCGGGCAATTTCATTTTTGCCTCGTTTGTGACCATCGAGTTCTTCTAATACTCGAAGAGGAATAAACACTGCGTGTTCATCAAACTTGTAAATAGACTCTGGTTCGTGGATTAGTACATTGGTATCGAGTACATAAAGCTTCTTGTTGTGTTTTAACTTACTTTTTACCATACAAAAACCTCTGACTTATGCAACTTAGGGTTGATAGTTAACTGACCAGATTGTGCCATCAAGTGTGATGCCATCAATTAGAGCTAAGCGTATTTAGCTAGCAGCTTCATCGACGATGACTTTGAGTAGATCATAAGTAGTAATGATACCGCTCAGGTCTTCACCTTTTTTGACAAAAACGCGGTGTAAATGCTCCTCCATCATTAGTTTAGCGACGTCGACAATGGCTGTTTCCTCGTCGACGGAGAAAATTATTGGGGTCATAATATCGCCTACTTCTACTGGAAGTTTGGCCATGCCTTCAAAAATCATCATACGTAAGCGTCTTGCTTCGAGCTTCTCTTCTTCGCTGAGCTGTTCCTCATAAGAGCTATCAACAGAATTTAAGTGGAAGTCGGCAATATCTTTAAGTGTAGCAATGCCAATAAGCTGCCCTTCTTGATTAGCAACGGGGCTGCCAGAGATATTGTTATCAGATAAGAAGGCAGAAAATTGCTGCATGGTCCAGGATTGTGGGACAGATTTGACGGTTGGAGTCATAATGTCGCGAGCGTAGAGTTTATTTAGCTTTCCTGA
>NZ_LWEY01000304.1:0-927 GCF_001634935.1 Oleiphilus sp. HI0043
TATGAACAATCGCCCAACTTTATTAAACTTCATCCTTTAAACCCTATGATTAAAATTCCAGATTTTCACTGTAGCTAAGCTCTATATTCAAAGCAAGCCATTCTAGTGTTTGCTAGACATATCCACGCAAAACCAAGTAATCAAAAACTTCCTTTGCTGCACCTTCTATACTTAAAACACCCGCGTCAACCACGAGTTCAGGATCTTCGGGGGCTTCATATGTAGAGTCAATACCCGTAAAGTTTCGAATCTCTCCAGCCCTCGCCTTTTTATACAAACCTTTCGGGTCTCTCCGCTCACAAACACTAAGATCAGTACAAATATAAACCTCAATAAACTCCCCTATAGGGAAGAGCTTTCTCACCATTTGTCGATCTGAATTAAAAGGAGAAATAAACGCAGACTGGACAATCAAACCCGCATCGACAAAAAGTTTTCCTACCTCACCAATTCGTCTGATATTTTCAATTCGGTCTTGAGCAGAAAAACCCAGATCCTTCGTCAATCCATGCCTAACATTGTCACCGTCTAAAAGGTAGGTATGCTTACCTTTCTCGTAGAGCATCGCATCTAAGGCATTCGCGACACTAGACTTACCTGCACCACTAAGGCCGGTAAACCAGATCATGCAGGGCTTTTGATGTTTTTGCTTAGCACGGTCTTCTCTTTGGATTTGATGGTCGTGCCAGCGGATATTTGGGCTTTTCATAATTGAGGTCGTTTTAAGTTGTCTTATATGAGCAATATCGGTCGCGAAGTTACTATTAGTTACTTTTATATAGTTTTCACTAACCTTATTTTTCAGCTAAGCTTAACACCATTACAAAGCATTTTAATAACCTTAGCAGTTTTACAACTGTTTACCGCAACGAACGACTAAGCCGTTAACGACTCACGTACATTGCGGTACAGCTACACTTTGGATGA
>NZ_LWEY01000305.1:0-900 GCF_001634935.1 Oleiphilus sp. HI0043
TCAGGCTGTTATTGTCACCGACTCGATCACCGCCACTAAAGCGATAGGGACTAAACAGTCGCTGATAGTTGAAGCTAGGTAAGGTACTGTCGAAATTAGGAAGAGCATCTTGGTCTACGCTCTTGGCATTCACATAGTAAGCTCGTGGTTCCAAGCTGTGGCGAATCGTGGATGACTTGAAGAATTGGCTTTCACTGAATAAAGAACTTCGGTCGAAGAATAAAGCCGCATCAAGTTCATAAATTGGAATGGTGCGAGAGATATTATTGTCGACAGGCGTATAATCTTCAAGAAAGTAGTCGGTATGGTCGATACTTACAGATGGGCTGATATAGCCCCAGCTCTTAGATAAAGGCAATGATACCTTGGGCTGGTGTCGAACGCGTGAGCCTATAATACGTTCATCCCCGACGAGACCTTCCTGGTCACGGTAGAAGTAGACATATTGGCTGTGCCAGTCGAGTTGCAGTTGTTTGTAGATAGAACCGAATTGATAATTTAGTTCAGGTAAGCGTTGATAAGCTTGTTCGCTTGCCAGCAGTGTTTCATCGATACTTTTGTATTGCTGCATCAAGAAGCTGAATCGCCAGTTATCCTCTGAATAATGGAGTTCAGCCCTTCGATCAAGGTTATCACTTCGGTTTATATTCAGCCCCTGGTTCAAATCATCCAGGTAGTCAAAGTCGCTGATCTGGCTATATTTGAGCGTGCCATACCAGCCGTCATGATGCGCATTGATATCCTGACTAAAGCTGAGGCCCCAGCGAGCGTCCGTGTCATCTGGGCCGATTGCTTTCTGCTCGCTATTATAGAACTTGTCTTTGCTGATGTAGCCTAAGTTGAGCTCGCTATTGGTATAAGTGCTAGCATGCCGAAGTTCTAGATCGGAATGTACCCCTC
>NZ_LWEY01000306.1:0-935 GCF_001634935.1 Oleiphilus sp. HI0043
TTCGGAGAAGTAAATGGCTGAGAGAAAAGCCCAAGTAGAACGTAATACTCTGGAAACACAGATAAAAGTTTCTGTGAATCTTGATGGAACGGGTGAGGCTAAATTTGATACTGGCGTGCCTTTTTTAGAGCATATGATGGATCAGATTTGTCGTCATGGCATGATTGATATCGATGCGCACTGTAAAGGCGACTTGCACATAGACGATCACCATACCGTTGAAGATTTGGGTATTACACTAGGCCAGGCATTCTCTAAAGCTGTGGGCGATAAGAAAGGCATTCGTCGTTATGGCCATGCCTATGTTCCTCTAGATGAGGCATTGTCGCGTGTTGTTATCGACTTCTCTGGCCGTCCTGGCTTGGAATACGATATTCCTTTTACCAGAGGAAGTGTCGGCCGCTTCGATACAGAGCTGTTTTATGAGTTTTTTCAAGGTTTTGTAAATCACGCCAATGTAACTTTGCACATCGATAATCTGAAGGGTAAAAATGCTCATCATCAGATCGAAACGGTATTCAAAGCTTTTGGCCGCGCGCTTCGCATGGCTTTGGAACTTGATGAGCGAATGGAAGGAAAAATGCCGTCTACTAAAGGTTCTTTATAGAACCGGTTTCAAGTTGTACGACAGTTAATAAATAATACTGGCCTCTTTTGAGGTCAGTTGCTTTTTACGAGTGAGAAAAAATGACGACAATTGCCATTATTGATTATGGTATGGGCAATTTGCATTCGGTTTCGAAGGCATTTGAACACGTAGCGCCTGATGCAAAAGTCCTTGTAACTTCGGATGCGGATACGATTCGTGCATCAGATAAGGTTGTTTTGCCTGGTGTAGGCGCTATGCGCGATTGCATGGCTGAAATTAAGCGTTTGGGCTTTGATAGCTTAAGCATGGAAGTTTCCAAGGACAGACCTTTTTTGGGTATTTGTGT
>NZ_LWEY01000307.1:0-904 GCF_001634935.1 Oleiphilus sp. HI0043
TTATTATTATGTATGCTATGATTTTAAATCATACCAATAGCTGTGGGTTAGCCTTGCTCATGAATCTAGTCACACTTCGCCAGTTCGATCTGAATAGCCTTGTAGTATTAAAACTGTTGCTGGAAACAAAGCATGTCACACGGGCGGCAGAACAATTAAACCTCACACAATCAGCAGTTAGCCGAACCTTGGGTAAACTAAGAGAAGCCTTTCAAGACCCATTACTTGTGCGCTCTGGAAAAGGTTTATTACTGACTAAGAACGCTGAACAACTGCTTCCCTTAGTGAATCAGGCACTCGAGCAAATCAGTGTTTTACTTGACCCTATCGAGTTCAGCCCTAAAGATTACGAAGGTACCTTAAGACTTGCAACGACCGACTATGGCACTAATAACCTATTACCAAAATTAGTTCCGCTATTGCAAGAAGCCGCACCAAAGTTAAGTTTATCAACAGTTGATTGGCGCTCAAGCCTACTCACTGAGCTTGAACATAATCAGGTAGACCTGATGATTGGTGGCGTCACCTCTCCACCCGATAACATACACCAACGCATCGTTGCTCAAGATAACTACGCAGGCGTTATCAGGAAGTCTCATCCCTCTGAAGGAAAGATAGACTTACAAGAATATATTGGTATGAACCATATCGTAATTAGCTCCTCAGGCACCAGCAAAAGTCCGGTTGATGACTACCTTAAAAGCATTGGTCAACAACGAAAGGTCGCGCTCACGGTGCCACACTTTTTTGCTGCGCTGGAAATCATCGCCGCGACCGATTATATGATTCTGTTACCCAGTGGTTTTATTCGACGTTATGTCGACCAGGATAAGTTTACCGTCGTTAGCGCTCCTTTCCCCATTCCACCCTTAGAGATCGCCATGTTTTGGCACGCACGGATGCA
>NZ_LWEY01000308.1:0-985 GCF_001634935.1 Oleiphilus sp. HI0043
AACAGGGTGATAAACAGATCCAGCATTTTGGTGAATGCTATGGCCTGCACAGGCAAATCGTAGGTTTTTGCGCCAATTTCCAAGGCGGAAATAATAATGATAAAAATAACAAAGAGCTCAAAAGCCCGATTGTTCTTGAGTTGGTAAAAAAGAGACTGTAGCGAAGAATAATTCATTAACTGCGTAAACTATAAAAAACTTGGATTAGGTAATACTTGACGGCTATTTTACCGAAACAGAGGAAATAGTCACTTAAAGACTCTGACCAAATATATAAGCAAGCTGAGCCAAGCCAGCCATGGCACCAAGAATACCACCGATAATGATCAGTTTTATCTCATCTTCCTGAAAACAAGGCCTTAGTAGATCCTGAAATTCTTCAGAAGGGAGCTCCTTCATTCGTTGCGCCATGATATCCTGTACAACCTTGGCCCTCTCCTGGTTAAACAAAGGGTCACGCAGCGTAGTTTTTGACAAATCTACTGCCTTCAATCCGGCATCTTCTTTGAGTTCAGCAAAGCCTTTCGGCCCCATAGCGGCTTGAGTAAAAGGCTTAATCAAACCAACCGTATCATCTACCATGTTTTCAAAATGTCTTTGAATAATAGCCCTTGTACGCTTTGCTTCCGGCCCTTTCAGCATGGCTTGGGCGATTTGATCAACTGTCAGGATTTCTTCAGTAATGATTTTACAAAAAGACTCTGATACAGAGTCTTGCCGCTTTAAAAATAAACCGTGTATTGTCAGGCCTAAAAACTTAAAGGGCTTAACAGGCCGGAAAATCATATTCAACGCCACCCAGTTAGTCGCCCACCCCACCAAAAATCCGCATACTGGCAAGATCCACGGGTAGGGTAAGAAGTACCAAAGTATTAACTGGGGAAGCCCAAACAAAAAGCCAAACCAGAGGCCGCTTTTTATAATAAAGCGAAACTCCTGAGCCCCGCATTCGAGAAAGATTTTATTCAGCAGCGTTTTATCATCT
>NZ_LWEY01000309.1:0-885 GCF_001634935.1 Oleiphilus sp. HI0043
CGTATCTCCCGGGTGCTTACTCCGCTTATTTTGGCTTAATAATAAGTTGTGGTAGCCCTGCTTGGCGCGATCAAACCTATGCTTGTTGCGACAGCATAGGCCTTTTTGATCGTCTGCAAGAACGAGCTGCTCCTTACAAACGGGGCAGAGTAAATAGGGGCTTAGAGTATCCATAGTATCTTAGCGCTTGGCTTATGTTAGCAGGTGCTCCAAGATCTGCTCGTAAATCACTGACAAGTCGTTCAGGTCGGTGATACTCACGTGTTCATCAACTTGGTGAATCGTTGCGTTGAGCGGCCCAAGTTCAAGCACTTGTGCGCCCGTTGGTGCGATAAAACGGCCGTCAGAGGTTCCGCCTGAGGTTGAAAGCTCTGTGTCGATACCTTTAACTGTTTTTATCGCTTTAACCGCTGCGTCGACGAGTGGGCCCGCTGCGGTTAGGAAGGGCTCTCCGCTTAATGTCCACTGGATATCGTAATCCAGCTTGTGTTGCTCAAGCACTTTGACGACACCTGCTTTAAGTTGCTCGGCGGTGACTTCAGTAGAAAATCGAAAGTTAAAAAGTGTCTCGACAGTACCGGGTATCACGTTCGTCGCACCGGTACCGGAATTGATATTGGTGATTTGGAATGATGTCGCGGGGAAGAATTCATTGCCACTGTCCCATTCAAGTTTGCATAGGTCGTCAAGGGCAGTCATTGCCAGGTGAATAGGGTTGTTCGCCAAGTGCGGGTAGGCAACATGTCCTTGTTTGCCTTTAATGGTAAGTTTTGCGTTTAAAGATCCGCGGCGGCCGTTCTTGATCACATCACCGAGCACCTTGGTACTGGATGGCTCACCAACCAGGCACCAATCAATTTTTTCATTACGCGCCTCCAATGTTTC
>NZ_LWEY01000310.1:0-883 GCF_001634935.1 Oleiphilus sp. HI0043
CCAATGTATTAACAGTTCGATAACTTTCCAGAAAATCAAAGCCCGTTTGGTTTAGAAAATGAGCTTTACCAGCAAGGTGAATTACAACATCGACACCCTGGAGGACCTTAGACCAATCAGTACTACCGTCTATATCACCTATAGATACCTCATCAACACTTCTCTCCTGCGCTTGCCTAACCGCCGCCACCAAGTCAAGCTTAGCACCTCGGACCTGAGAGCACATTGCTGTCCCTATGAATCCGCCAGCACCTGTCACTAACACCTTCACTTTTATCTTACTCCACTACTTAAACCAATCGACTTAAGAAATACATACGCCAATTAAACCAAGACGTATAATTCGCTATCGTTTTACTTTTGAGCGCTTTGCAAAAGCATTAAAAACATATCTCAGAAAATAGATGAACCGCATAGGCACTGGGATATGAGAAATCCTCATGTAAAGGAGAAATGTCTTAGGAACAACAACTAACTTATTCGCACTAATTTGTCCTTTTCTAATACGGTATTTAGTAAGATAACGAGATAAGCCATAGGATGAATGCCCCTTCGCCAACAAAGAAACCCATAATAGAAAATCTTGCCTAGCACGTACTTCGCTCAAACGAAATGTACCAACAAGTTTAGTATCCACCATACAGGTAGACATACCCATTTCAGTTTTACTCAAATGTTTGGGTAAATCGACGAGCGGGCTAACGTCAACAGCTCCTCGAGAGTCTTCCCCCTGTTCATCCATAAAGCTAAAGCTTGTATGTGAAATGGGGGCTGAATGCTCTTGCATAAACTCTATTTGAACCTTTAGCTTGTCTTTCTCCCAGATATCGTCAGAGTCCAGAAAGGCTATATATCTACCTTTTGATATTTCTAAGGCATTGTT
>NZ_LWEY01000311.1:0-783 GCF_001634935.1 Oleiphilus sp. HI0043
GCTACTGGCGGTAAGTTGTTTGCAGCGGGTACGGCTGGTGAGCGTTTTGGAGTTCGAAACTCTGGCGCTTCAGCGGTTGTTGAAGGCGCAGGTGATCACTGCTGTGAATATATGACTGGCGGTTTGATTACTGTTCTAGGTCAAACAGGTTATAACTTTGGTGCTGGTATGACAGGTGGTTTTGCCTATGTGCTAGACCAGGAAAATACGTTTGTAGATAAATACAATCATGAGTTGGTAGAAATTCAAAGAGTTTCAACTGAACAAATGGAGCCTTATCGCAATCATTTGCGAGGCGTTATTAAGGAGCATGTTGCTGAGACATCTAGTAAGTGGGGGCAAGAGATCCTTGAGCACTTCGATGACTTCATTGCTAAGTTCTGGTTAGTTAAGCCGAAGGCGGCTAGCTTGGATAACTTGCTTAACAACATGCGTTCTCGCCCTGAGTAGTGTTTCGAATTATCGAATACTCTCATTGCGAATAAGGTTTAGAGGTTAGAATATGGCAAAGCGTTTAAATAACAACTTTCAGTTTGTTGATGTGGGTCGAGTTGACCCAAAGAAAATTCCAATGGAAGGTCGTACCGAAGATTTTGGTGAGATCTATCAGTCATTTGATCAGAATGACGCGACTGAACAGGCTCATCGATGTCTTGAGTGTGGTAACCCTTACTGTGAGTGGAAGTGCCCGGTACATAACTATATCCCGAACTGGCTAAAGCTGGTTTCAGAAGGGAATATTCTTGAAGCGGCTGAACTGTGTCACCAGACAAACTCTTTGCC
>NZ_LWEY01000312.1:0-1103 GCF_001634935.1 Oleiphilus sp. HI0043
TCAAATTGGTGCGCACAGCTTTGTTTAATGTGCTGTCTAAGTTCAATTTGGCTCGAAGTGTTATCAACAGCAAGGCCTCAAAAACGGCCATTTGATTAACTAAGCCTTGTATTTCCCTATCTATATTAGACCATAATCATGGAATTTCTTGCTTTAGGTGATTTTATTACGTACGTGCTTGCCGGAGCCGGTGTTGGTTTTGCGGTTGGGGTGACGGGTGTCGGTGGCGGGTCCTTAATGACGCCGCTTCTTATACTCTTCGGTTTCCCGACTCATATCGCCATTGGAACGGATCTAATTTATGCCGCCGCAACAAAGGCGAGCGGTGTAATTTCGCATGCGAAACAGTCTACTGTTAACTGGCAGATAGTATTTAGATTAGGCTTAGGCAGTATCCCGGCTTCACTTGTTACAGTCTACATGCTGAAGAACCACTTTGGTGATCCGTCCAGCTATCAACACATCTTATTAACTGTGCTTGGCTGTATGTTAATAATGACCGCCCTGGTAATTCTTATAAAACCTCGCCTTACCCGTTCATTTAATCTAAGCAGTAATGAGCGTCATAAGCTTAAAAAATACCAAGGCTTATTAACTGTATTTGCAGGGTTTATTCTCGGTATTTGTGTAACCCTAACGTCTGTTGGGGCTGGCGCATTTGGTGCAGCAGTTTTGATGATGCTTTATCCACGCTTAAACCCCGTTACTATCATCGGAACTGATATTGCCCACGCGGTACCGCTTACGCTCATAGCCGGGTTGGGACATATGCAGCTTGGTAATGTGGATTTCGTTCTTTTAATCTCCCTGCTAGTTGGGTCTATTCCTGCCATTCACTTTGGTTCAAAATTGAGCAAAAAACTACCAAGTGAAATATTGCAGCCAATATTAGCCAGCATCCTATTGATTATTGGGGTAAAATACGCGATCTTTTAGCCAATAACGCACAACACAAATACAGTTGAAGCTATGTCGCCAACATTTAATCTACTTAAAACAAAGTTCTTATCACCGCCATATAACCCAAGCAGTATTTTAAGAAAGCACCTACTAGAGCGGCTTGAGCTTCGGAGTGGCAGAAAGCTGGTGTTGGTTTCTGCACC
>NZ_LWEY01000313.1:0-1724 GCF_001634935.1 Oleiphilus sp. HI0043
AAGATACCCCATAGACCTACTACACCGTGTACCGAGATTGCACCAACAGGATCGTCAAGCTTAAGCTTATCAAGTGTTACGATTGAGAATACTACGATAACACCACCGATCGCACCAATGATCGTTGCTAGTAGTGGAGAAGGATCAGCAGGCTCTGCAGTGATCGCAACCAAACCTGCTAGTGCGCCGTTCAATGCCATTGTAAGGTCAGCCTTACCGAATAGAATACGTGCAACGATCAATGCAGCGATCAAACCACCTGCCGCAGCAGCGTTAGTGTTCAAGAATACGCTTGCTACTTCGTTAGCTACTTCGATACCACCCAGTTTAAGAGTAGAACCACCGTTGAAACCGAACCAGCCCATCCACAGGATGAATGTACCTAGCGTTGCTAGAGGAAGGTTCGCACCTGGGATAGCGTTAACCTGACCGTTAGCACCGTACTTGCCTTTACGAGCACCTAGCATGATAACACCAGCCAATGCTGCTGCAGCACCTGCCATGTGAACGATACCTGAACCAGCGTAATCGCTATAGCTACTGAGGTCGTACATACCGAACACAGAGTTACCACCCCAAGTCCAGCCACCTTCCATTGGGTAGATGAAACCCGTCATAACAACTGCGAATGCTAGGAAAGCCCAAAGCTTCATACGCTCAGCAACCGCACCCGATACGATAGACATTGCCGTTGCAACGAATACGACCTGGAAGAAGAAGTCAGAAGCGCCTGAGTAAACAGAGTCACCGCCGAAGCCGTTTTCAGCAGAATCTGCTAGAGCTTGAGCAACGTCTATAGTTGCAACGCTGTCAGTACCTGATAGGAAGAAGCCGCCGCCATACATGAACTCGTAACCACAGATTAGGTACATGGTGCATGATACTGCAAACAGTGCAACGTTCTTGGTTAGGATCTCAGTGGTGTTCTTGGCGCGAACCAAGCCTGCTTCCAGCATGGCAAAACCTGCTGCCATCCACATAACTAATGCGCCGCACACCAAGAAATAAAAGGTGTCCATTGCATACTGCAATTCATAAATGTTGTTCATTACGTTTTCCATAAGGAAATCTCCGTACTGTATTCTAAAAAATTAGTTGCTTAGTGATGAATGAGATTTAAACCGCATCAGTGCCGGTTTCACCGGTACGGATTCGAATAACTTGCTCAAGCGGTGAAATGAAAATTTTACCGTCACCAATTTTGCCGGTATTAGCTGCTTTGCTGATAGCTTCAACAACTTGGTCAACCAAGTCGGAACCAATGGCAACTTCAACTTTAACCTTAGGAAGAAAGTCAACAACGTACTCAGCGCCACGGTATAATTCCGTGTGACCTTTCTGACGGCCGAAACCTTTAACTTCAGTTACGGTAATACCTTGTACGCCAATTTCAGACAATGACTCACGTACATCGTCCAGCTTAAATGGTTTGATTATGGCAGTTACGAGTTTCATGGATATCTCCTGTGCTGTCGCTGCAATATTTACTAGTTAAAAAAATGTGTTTTAGTTCTTGTTTGCTATTCAAAATGAAAAACGAATCTCTCATTCGGAATAACAAATCTGATCGGTATATAGCAGGGGGTGTGCCAGTTTGAAAAAAAGCTTATATAACAGTTACATAAGATTAAGTGTTATTGTTGAGTGGTGGTTTTGTTGTGGTCTTGTGGTGCGGGCTTGGATTTGGCGCACCATAATGACGCAATATCTGATGCGGGTTGGCG
>NZ_LWEY01000314.1:0-639 GCF_001634935.1 Oleiphilus sp. HI0043
CCCAACGCTCAACCTCAAGGTCATTCATCAAGTAGTCAACGGCTGGAACCGCTTGCTGGTTTGGCGCAGCACCTGTGTAGAAAACATTTTTAGACGACTCTTCACCTTCGTACTGAACAGGGTAGAACAACAAACCGTTCAACTCTTCAATGACAGGAAGAACCGCTTTACGTGAAGATGACGTCCAGCAACCGAAAATTACGTCAACCTCGTCTTTAGTAAGCAGTTCACGTGTTTTCTCTGCAAATAATGGCCAGTTCGATGCGGGGTCAACCACAACAGGCTCTAGCTTCTTACCTAGCAAACCACCTTCTTTGTTCTGCTCTTCGATCATCATTAGAACCGTGTCTTTCAGTGTTGTTTCACTGATCGCCATAGTGCCTGATAGAGAGTGAAGTACACCGACTTTAATCGTGTCAGCAGCCATTGCGCTCATTGCAAATGCTGAAGCACTTGCGCTAAGAACTAAACCTTTAAGCATTTTTTTCATTGTCATGATTCTACCTTCCTCAAAATAAGACTCTTGGATAATGAGGCACTTGTTATAAATTTGGAGTTATAGCCTCTTCATGAACGATTATGAAAAATATACTGCTTCGGGGGTATTGGCTGATTGACGAATTCGACTACGTCAAATAA
>NZ_LWEY01000315.1:0-781 GCF_001634935.1 Oleiphilus sp. HI0043
TGCTAATGTAGAAATTAATGAGCTTGAGGTTTTACAGTCGATAGCCTTGGAGTGGTCACGCTGACACTATACACACCACTATCTGAGACTGAAGCTGAAGCGAAAGAGAGTGAGCTTGAGGTCGCGCCGCTAATCGCTACCCCACCCTTAAACCACTGATACACCAACTCACCACCGCCACTCGCAGCGACAGATAGTACCGCTCCCTCTCCTTCATCTACACTAACAGAAGTAGGTTGCGTAGAAATTTGAACAGGGTCTATCACAACTACTGGTGGCAATTCGTTAACTACTACTAAAGCAGTCAAAGACTCCAGGGTACCTGACTCATCGCTCACCAGAACATCATAACTGCCTGAGTCGGAAGTATCTGCAGCTGAAATCAATAGTGAACTTAGTACCGCCCCTTGAAGCTCAACACCATCTCTACGCCACTGATAGCTTAGCTCGCCACCGGTAGCTCCCACACTTAATAAGACCTCTTCCAACTCATCAACAATTACACCTTGAGGCTGGCTAATAATTTCGAGGTCAGGAGTCTCGTTAAGCTCTGCTACGTCGTTATAGGAATCATTCGTTTCCTGTCTAACCGCCGCAAATGTCTCGGCATGTTCACTATCTGGAAGCGCTTGCTCTAGATCTAATGCAATTTCGCTTGCCTCTAGAAAAACCTCATCCAGAGTAATCTGTTCATCGCCCTCAGTACTTTGAGCCCCTAGAACGCCATCACTGGCAATCACTTCCTCTACATGTTCGATTACTTCTTCAATCGTATCCCAAC
>NZ_LWEY01000316.1:0-1146 GCF_001634935.1 Oleiphilus sp. HI0043
ACACTAGGTTGGCCAGAAGCAACGGAAAGGTTGAAGACCTTCCACCCAACAGATGTTTTGGTAACGGGCTTCGATATTATTTTCTTCTGGGTTGCCCGCATGATCATGATGACCATGCACTTTATGAAAGATGAAAACGGTAAAGCCCAGGTTCCGTTCAAATATGTATACGTAACAGGCCTTATTCGAGACGAGCATGGTGACAAAATGTCCAAGTCGAAGGGTAACGTACTCGACCCGCTCGATATGATTGACGGCATCGACCTTGAATCTCTGGTTGAAAAACGCTGCGGTAATATGATGCAGCCCCAGCTTGCTCAAAAAATTGAGAAGCGCACGCGCAAGACCTTTGAAGACGGTATCTCTNCACACGGGACCGATGCACTTCGTTTTACCCTATTCTCACTGGCTTCGACGGGTCGTGATATCAACTGGGACATGAAACGCCTAGAAGGCTACAGAAACTTCTGTAACAAGATCTGGAACGCTGCACGTTATGTGCTCATGAATACTGAAGATCAGGACTGTGCTCAGAATTCTGACGATTATCAATTATCTTTAGCTGACAAATGGATCATCTCGCGCCTTCAGCAAACCGAAGCATCCATTGAAAAATCTATTGGTGAGTTCCGTCTAGATATGGCCTCACACACTTTGTATGACTTCATCTGGAATGAGTATTGTGATTGGTACCTGGAGCTTTCCAAGCCGATTCTAAACAGTGACGACAGCGACGAAGCGCTTAAGCGTGGCACACGCCGCACACTGGTACGAGTACTTGAAGCTGTACTAAGAATGGCTCACCCCTTTATCCCTTATATCACAGAGGAAATCTGGCAGCGTGTTGCTCCCTTGGCCGGTCAGTCTGGCGCAACCATTATGACTCAGCCTTACCCTGAAGCAGATGAGTCGAAAGTCGATGAAAAAGCACTGGGTGACGTTGAGTGGCTAAAAGGTGTCATCGTCGCAATACGAAACATTCGTGGTGAGATGGATATCTCTCCTGCCAAGGCAATTCCCGTTCTACTGCGTAACGGCAATAATGAAGATCAGCGCCGCTTCCAGGAAAACGAAGGCTTTGTTAAGTCACTCGCCAAGCTCGAGTCAATGAGCTGGTTAAATGACGAAGAAGCGCCTATGAGTTCA
>NZ_LWEY01000317.1:0-740 GCF_001634935.1 Oleiphilus sp. HI0043
GCCGTCACGCGGATGGAGATATGTACCCGCCGAGCCGCGACCAATATAGATCGTTCCTGGTAAATGGTCACAGCACAACACAGTTCATAGAATTCTCTGAAGGCGACCATTTACTTGGCATTGCCGTTTGCGACCAACTTAATGACGGCCTTTCGGCCATTTACACGTTCTTTGACCCTGAGCTTTCGGCTAAAAGCCTAGGAACCTACGCCATTCTCTGGCAAGTGGAGGAAGCCAAAAATCGAGAGCTAAGTTACCTGTATTTAGGCTATTTTATTAAGGAATGTAAGAAAATGGCGTACAAAACAAAGTTTTCACCTTTTGAGGCCAGAATTGGTGATCAGTGGTATACAGAAGAACAGCTGATAAACATCAGAGACCAGCTACTGAGTTCTAGCGAATAATCCTCCAGCAACTTCTTTTTAGCCCCTCAAACCCGCCATAAGTGCAATTATTTTACTGATCAATAAACAAACATTTTGCGTAATCCTTCGGATTCAGGCAGAATGTCGCACTTTTCTAATAACGAGCTTTGATTCGAGGTGATAATTAGCCTCTTAAAGTTCAGGCTTGTTGTAACTAAACGCTCAATTATTTATGAGGTTACGCTTTAATGGCGAAAGAAGATGTCATTGAAATGGAAGGGACGATTATAGACACCCTTCCAAACACCATGTTCCGTGTTGAACTAGAAAATGGCCATATTGTAACGGCTCATATTTCTGGCAAGATGCGTAAGA
>NZ_LWEY01000318.1:0-1011 GCF_001634935.1 Oleiphilus sp. HI0043
GCTTCGGTACCTGGCTTTTGTGCGCGTTCAATCAATTCACTTACCGTGAAATCACGTTCGCTCACGGTCATTCCCATATCGCGGGCAATCGTTAATATTGAGTCACGAGTAATGCCGTGTA
Source organism: Oleiphilus sp. HI0043 (assembly GCF_001634935.1). NCBI lineage: Bacteria > Pseudomonadati > Pseudomonadota > Gammaproteobacteria > Oceanospirillales > Oleiphilaceae > Oleiphilus > Oleiphilus sp. HI0043. Next base: position 122 of record NZ_LWEY01000318.1, read on the forward strand.
AGAAAGAACTATCCAAGGCCTTAGTTATGATCTCGTTTCCATCAATCAGAATGAAGTTTGCTGCACCGGTTTCCTGTACATCACCATTCGGGCAGAAAAGCACTTGATCAGCATTGTTAGTGTTGCGTGCACGAGCAATTGGGCCTAATGCACTGGCATAGTTACCACCACTCTTAATCATTCCCATATGAGGAGCACAACGCATACCGTCTTCTTCTAGCAATAGCCTTAAGGGCTTAACGCCACCAGAAAAGTAATCACCTACGGGTGATAACAAAACATATAGAAGCGACGTCGCAGAAGAGACCGCGGCTTTTCCAATGCTTGGTTCCGTGCCGATATGAGTCGGACGAATATACATAGAACCTGGCGCTTCAGGTACGTCTTCTACATAAAGTCCGACGATTTCTTTAATCATATCGCCTAATTGTTCTTTGTTAATTTCGGGTAGGAATAATAAATCTGTACTCTGGGCCATACGCTGAACATTGGCATCCATACGAAAAATATTAATGCTGCCATCTTTATGCTTAAATGCTTTCAAGCCTTCAAAGCATGTACTGGAATAATGCAAGACATGGGCACCCGGGTGTAATTCCAGTTTATCGGATGAAATGATACTTGAAGAGGTCCAAGAATTGTTTTCGTAGCTTGCCAGTGCCATTTTAGGCATGAAAACGGTTCCAAATGCGGCCATTACTATTCCTAAGTCTGTAAATGGAAGCCTTGAAATAAGCTTCCGGAATCAATTTTGCTCGGTGTGAATTGCTTATCGCAGCGATATTTTTCAGCAGACTGCACTCAATTCATAAAATTCTGCCTAGTATAAACTACCTAGATCGCCAATCAATGACGATATATCAATAAAGTTGCAAGTATGGCCCTTCAAA
>NZ_LWEY01000319.1:0-1102 GCF_001634935.1 Oleiphilus sp. HI0043
CAACAATACCTGTTGTACCTAATGCATATCTCCAGCCATCTTCTCCACCGTACATCATTGCCAGCGTAGGCAATAGCATAGCCGATGCAGCTGAGCCAAAGTTACCCCAACCACCGTAGATACCTTCTGCGATACCGACAGACTTATGAGGAAACCATTCGCCAACCATGCGGATACCGATTACAAACCCGGCACCAACAAAGCCCATTAAAAAGCGCATCATTGCGAGCTGCTCATAAGATTGAGCCAGTGCGAATGCTATACACACGACGCCTGTCAGTACAAGTAAAGTACTATAAACCTTTCTGGGCCCTAGTTTATCCACCAAAATACCGNTGACGATACGTGCTGGAATTGTTAGCGCAACGTTCAGAATCATCAGGGCTTTGACCTGCTGACTCGACATATCAAACGCTTCTTTCATAAACACCAAAAGCGGAGCATGGTTAAACCAAACCATGAAGGTTAAGAAAAAAGCAAACCACGTAAAGTGGAGTGTTTTAATCTTGGGGTCGCCAAAAGCGAACAGGTTTATTTTATGATCAGTGGACATAAAGCCTCCTATACAAAAAAGGGGTATGACGCTATTCTGCTTCGTGTGTAGGGTTTCCTACTTGATATGAGTCAAGTAAGGCAGGGCCTGAGAATGCCCCGGCACAGCGCATATACCTACTTTATTTTTTACTCCCTTGCCACAAAGCCAGCAGGCATCACAAAGCCTACTCACTTATAGGTAGGCGACTCATACCCCCTAACTCAAAAGGGTTAGAACAAACATGCACAAGGTTTTTTTGATTTAATAGGTATCAATCACTTTAATAGATAAACGAGCTCCTCTGTACCAACAATACCTTTGAGGATAAACCGAGTTAAACAGCCTTCGATCAGAGCGTCATAATGAATTTTGAGATCCCTGGCGCAGCCAGAGCCTTAACCATTGCCACCATAGCATTTGCTGCTAATTTTTCGGTATGGACACTCTATGCCGTTTTGGGGCTTGAACTTCAAAACAGCTTAAGCCTAAGCGCAACACAGTTAGGATTATTCTTTTCGGCCCCGGTTCTAACCGGTGCACTAGGGCGTATTCCTGCTGGCTGGCTTA
>NZ_LWEY01000320.1:0-495 GCF_001634935.1 Oleiphilus sp. HI0043
CGACCATTGACATGGTTTATCGTAAAACAGAAGAAATATCTCACTTGGCTGGAGAGCTTGAAGAAGAGTTGGAAGATGATGCTTTCGACTTGGCTGAGTTAACCACGACCGGAGATGACAGTGAAGCACCGGTTGTAAAACTGCTGCAATCTATTTTTGAAGATGCGGTGCAGGCGAGAGCATCTGATATACATATTGAACCAGACGAAAGTGTGGTACGAATCAGGCAGCGTATAGATGGCATTCTGCAAGAGCAGGTGATGAAAGAGACACGAATCAATGCCGCCCTGGTACTGCGTTTGAAGTTGATGTCGGGCTTAAATATATCCGAAAAAAGAATTCCTCAAGATGGACGCTTTAACGTTAGGGTTAAGGCGCGGTCAGTGGATGTGCGTCTATCGACGATGCCTACGCAATATGGCGAGTCCGTGGTGATGCGTCTTCTTGATCAGACCGAAGGTATTCTGGGGCTGGACAAGGTAGGTATGCCCCCCA
>NZ_LWEY01000321.1:0-727 GCF_001634935.1 Oleiphilus sp. HI0043
GGGCTTGGAAGGAAGGGCCTTATCGGCCACACTCAGCCAAGGCGTCTCGCTGCACGCACCGTTTCGACGAGATTAGCGGAAGAGCTAAATTCCCCGCTTGGTGATCTGGTTGGCTATCAAGTTCGTTTTACCGATCAAGTTAGTGATAGTACGCTAATAAAGGTCATGACGGATGGTATTCTCTTAAATGAAATCAAGTTTGACCGTTACTTAAATCGTTATGAAGTTATTATTATTGATGAGGCGCATGAGCGTAGTTTAAATATTGATTTCTTACTCGGTTACTTAAAACGCGTTCTGCTGAAAAGACCTGAATTAAAACTCATTATTACCTCTGCCACGATCGACGTAGACCGGTTCTCGGAGTTCTTTACTGGCGCGCCAATATTTTCTGTTTCAGGGCGAAGTTATCCGGTTGACGTGAATTACCGCCCATCTATTGGTGCAGATGTACAAGAGTTATCTCTTGGTGAGCAGATAGCTACAGTGGTCGAGGAGATTCAAGACGAAGAACGCCAACGCTCTTGGCAAGTTGGCGATGTTTTGGTTTTCTTACCTGGCGAGCGAGAGATCAGAGAGATCGCCAAGACCCTTAATGATTATGAATGGCGTGACACCGAGATACTGCCCTTATATGCCAGGTTAAGTACCAAAGACCAGAGCAGGGTGTTTCAACCTCACTCTGGCAGACGAATCATCCTTTCTACTAATGTCGCTGAGACCTCAA
>NZ_LWEY01000322.1:0-861 GCF_001634935.1 Oleiphilus sp. HI0043
AACGATGGCTTGGAATGATCATCGGCATCTCGAACTTTACTATGCGATTTCCTGTTCAGGTATGGTTTGCCATACGATTAATCCGCGCTTATTTGATGAACAGATTGAATACATTGTTGAACATGCTGAAGATCAATGGCTATTCGTTGACTCCTTATTTGTACCTAAGCTAGAGCAGTTACAAGAGAAAATGCCCAATGTGAAAGGTTTTGTCGTATTGACCTCAGAGGCGAAAATGCCTGAAACCTGTTTACGCAATGTCCAGTGTTACGAAACGCTTATAGCTAAATACGAACCAGAATTTGACTGGCCTGAGCTCGAAGAATCCACAGCTTCTGCCTTGTGCTATACCTCAGGTACTACTGGTAACCCAAAGGGGGTTGTCTATAGTCACAGGTCAACAGTTCTTCATAGTTATGCCAGTAGCTTACCGGATGCCTTTGGCCTTTCGCGCCAGGACGTGGTGATGCCGATTGTTCCCATGTTTCACGTTAATGGCTGGGGGATCGTTTATTCAGCTCCCATGGCTGGCGCAAAATTAGTGATGCCAGGTCCTAAAATGGCTGACGGTGAGACTCTGACCAAATTAATCAATGACGAAAAAATATCGATGTCGGCAGGCGTTCCGACAGTGTGGTTGGCCCTGCTTGCCTATCTGGGTGAAAGTGGTGAGTCAATTGACAGTCTCAAACGTGTGACGGTGGGAGGAGCCGCCTGTCCACTTTCAATCTTTCAAACCTTCAAAGACAAACACAATGTAGATGTAGAGCATGCTTGGGGAATGACCGAGATGAGTCCGCTCGGCACTTATAACAAAATGTCAGCGGCTGATTTTGAGTTGCCGGAAGAAGCGATTACTGA
>NZ_LWEY01000323.1:0-554 GCF_001634935.1 Oleiphilus sp. HI0043
AAATGGGGCAGTTTTACTTTCTGAGTATTGTCGTTGCGTCGGTACTATTTGTATATCAGCAGCACTTGATTCGCCATCGTGACAGAGATGAGTGCTTTAAGGCGTTTTTGAACAATAACTGGGTGGGTATGGTTTTATTCCTGGGACTGTTTCTAGACTTTTATGTCAGGTGAATTGTAAAACTTCGCAAAAAGGAGCGCTCATTAGGTTCTCAGCATAGGCTTACAGTGTAGTGTCATAAAACTGTAACAGCTTGCCGTTTTAATACAGTTTGATTTTTGGAGTAAGTACTATGTCAGAAAAAACCGTATTAATTGTTGATGATGAAGCATCAATCAGAGAAATGATTGCTGTTGCTTTAGAAATGGCTGATTACAATTGTATCGAAGCTTCAAATGCGCAGGATGCATTTATTGCTATTGTGGATCAACGTCCCGATATGATTTTACTTGATTGGATGTTGCCAGGCACTAGCGGAATTGAATTGGCAAGACGCTTGAAACGCAATGAAGCGACCAGTGATATCCCTATTATTATGCTGACAGCTAAAACCG
>NZ_LWEY01000324.1:0-1527 GCF_001634935.1 Oleiphilus sp. HI0043
CAAGCGATAGAAATCGTATTTATGACAATGGCGGTCTATTTTGTCATAAACATGTGTATTTCCTTTGTTATGAATCGATTCAATTCGAAAGTCGCTTTGGTGGAAAGGAAGTAAATGATGAGAGAGTTTAAAGCGCTGCCTGATAAACCGGCACCCAAGGATACAGTTGGTGTCATTGGCTGGATTAAAGAAAACCTTTTTTCTAATATCTTCGATTCAACAGCTACTATTATTATCCTAGCAATTTTATTCTCCGTTGTTCCTGGCATGCTGGATTGGCTGATTTTTTCAGCCGACTGGAGTGGTGACAGCCAGGAAGCTTGCTCTAAAGAAGGCGCGTGTTGGGTATTTGTTTCTGCCTGGATGCAACAATTTATGTATGGCAGTTACCCCAGCTCAGAACTGTGGCGAGTGAATCTTGCTTTATTGAGTCTCGCTGCTGTCATTGCTTTGCCTTATGTCTTGCCAAAAGATCTTCGGAATAAGATTGGCGTCCCGGTATTTTTGTTATTTCCATTTGTCTGTGCGACATTTCTGGACGGTAGCCTGTTTGGTTTGATGACAGTAAGTACTGACTTATGGGGTGGCTTTGCACTGAATATCTTTTTGGCGTCAGCGAGTATTATTATTGCTTTTCCGTTGAGCTTTTTATGGGCCCTAGGTCGACGATCGGAGATGCCTTTTATACGTAGTGTCTGTATTTTGTTGATCGAGTTTTTTAGGGGAACCCCGGTTTTAGCCCTATTTTTTATGGGCTCGGTAATGCTGCCATTATTTTTTCCTGAAGGCACCAGCGTAGATAAATTACTTAGGGTGTGGATTGTTCTGATTCTATTTATGTCGGGCTATATGGCAGAAGTATTTAGGGGTGGCTTTCAAGCAATTCCCCAAGGGCAATACGAAGCCGCTGACTCGCTTGGCCTAAGTTATTGGCAGAAAACTTTGCTGATTATATTGCCCCAGGTGATCAAAGTATCGATGCCCAATATTCTTGCTACCTTCGTTATGCTATTCAAAAATACTACCTTCCTTTTGATCATCGGTATATTTGAAATGCTCAGTACCACTCAAACTGCTTTGAATAACTCAAACTGGTTAGGGGGACATGCAACGGAAGGCTACTTATTTGTCGCTATGGTCTTTTGGTGTTGCTGCTTTGGTATGTCAATGATCAGCAGTAATATCGAACGCAAGCTGGATACCAGCCATAATAATAAATAGCGCTGTCTACTACGGAGATTAATGATGAAAACAGATGTAAAAAGCCAAAACTCTGAGGTTCTGGGCAGTAAAGATAACGTTATTGAAATTAAAGATCTGAATAAATGGTATGGCAATTTCCATGTGCTCAAAGATATAAACTTAAGTGTCAAAAAGGGTGAACGAATTGTTATCTGTGGACCATCTGGTTCAGGTAAATCGACGATGATTCGTTGTATCAACCGACTGGAAGAGTTTCAAAGAGGGTCTTTGGTTGTGAATGGTGTTGAGATGATCGAAGACGTTAAGAATATCGAAGCGATCCGT
>NZ_LWEY01000325.1:0-548 GCF_001634935.1 Oleiphilus sp. HI0043
TTATCAAATTGAGCAAGAGATTTCCAAGTATATTCAAAAACATACATTAAAGACTGAAGTGCATGCCATTATGGGCTCTGTGCAGAAACAGCATCGCATGGAAGTTATCATGAAGAGCTACGCTGTCGAAACGGTCTACCATGCCGCAGCTTACAAACATGTTCCTTTGGTAGAACACAATGTCATTGAAGGTGTTCGCAATAACGTCTTTGGCACTTGGTATTGTGCCGAAGCGGCGATTAAAGCAGGGGTAGATACCTTTGTGTTAGTTTCAACCGATAAGGCTGTTCGCCCGACTAATGTGATGGGCGCAACCAAGCGTTTATCGGAGCTTGTACTTCAAGGCTTAGCCCAGCGCCAGAACGATACACGTTTTTGCATGGTTCGCTTTGGCAATGTATTAGGTTCTTCGGGTTCTGTTGTACCGCTGTTTCGTAAGCAAATTAATGATGGTGGCCCGGTAACGGTAACGCACCCTGATATTACTCGCTATTTTATGACCATTCCTGAAGCAGCCTTGTTGGTACTTCAAGCAGGCTCAATGGGCG
>NZ_LWEY01000326.1:0-743 GCF_001634935.1 Oleiphilus sp. HI0043
TTTTCCCAGTAATGTATCTGCTCCCCATCTTTTTCTCCATTTTTGTAGATATGCTCGAATAACAGGTTTCCATCTTCATCATAACTGAATAGTTTTCCATGTAGGCGATCATCGAGATAGTTTGATACTTCCTGCGCATTGCCATTTTCATAGAAGATAACAAAAGCACCTTGTCGGAGCCCATTAACATAATTAGCTTGATCACTTATTTGGCCACTTTCAAAGTACCCAATGTCCGAACCTTCCTTTAGTCCATTTTCGTAAGTCATCTCTGCCAAAAGATTCCCTGACTTATAATAAACTCTCAACTCTCCATCATTTCTGGAATCGGCTAATAACTCTCGCGGCTCATCAGGGTGTCTTACTGATAAAGCAAGATTGCTATCGAAAATGAACCCATCGTGTGCAACCTCTGTAACACGATCAACTTCCGTCAAGTATTCATACACAACAGCAATTCCTTGATCGATACCATTTATGAAAGATACCTCTAGCAACTTTTCCCCCGTATCTGAATCAAATCTCGTAAGCGCGTATTCAGACTCTCCACTGCCATCGTGCAACAGATTATTGCTACAGTGTGCTTCCCACTCACTGTCGTCTAATTCGTTTATGTAAGTCGAGTATCCATCCTCATCGAAACCTAAGTTTCTACAGTTAAGCCAAATTGGAAATATTTGTAAGTACACGTTTTCAACATGTTCGGCTCTGCCAGAGTCAATGCTTCGAAACTGCAATTGATG
>NZ_LWEY01000327.1:0-995 GCF_001634935.1 Oleiphilus sp. HI0043
ACGCACATATTGGTTTTGTTGCCTGGGGTTGGCTGACGAAAGGTCAACTACTGTCATTCCCGATGATATTAATAGGTGTGGGTTTTATTTGGTATGCCTACAAATTTAACTCCGATAAACTATCGCACCGAGCATAAACTAGAAAATAAAAAATTGAGAGAAGCATATGAAGCAGTACTTAGCGCTTTGTCAGCGTATTATTGATGAGGGTGTGTGGGTAGATAATAAACGTACCGGAACGCGCTGCCTGACCCTAATCAATGCTGACCTGGAGTATGACGTTGAGAACAATGTATTTCCGTTAATTACCACTCGCAAAAGTTACTATAAAGCAGCCATTGCAGAACTTCTGGGTTATCTCCGTGGGTATAGCAGTGCTGCGCAATTTCGCGAGATCGGCTGTAACACCTGGAATGCTAATGCCAATGAGAATGAAGCCTGGTTGAATAATCCGCATCGTAAAGGTGAGGATGATATGGGGCGAGTATACGGCGTTCAGGGCCGGGCGTGGCAAAAGCCGGATGGCACGCCATTAGACCAGCTTAAAAAGATCGTCGATAACCTTTCGAAAGGGGTCGATGACCGCGGAGAAATTCTAAGCTTCTATAACCCGGGCGAGTTCGAAATGGGTTGTCTGCGCCCTTGCATGCATACGCACACATTTTCTTTGCTAGGGGATACACTGTATTTGACTAGTTATCAGCGTTCTTGTGATGTGCCGCTGGGGCTGAATTTCAATCAGGTTCAGGTCTATGTTCTGCTTGCTCTAATGGCACAGATCACGGGGCATAAAGCCGGTAAGGCTTACCACAAAATAGTCAATGCTCATATCTACGAGAACCAGTTAGAATTGATGCGAGATGTGCAGCTAAAGCGTGAGCCTTTCGCTTCTCCGAGACTAAATATCAACCCTGATATCAAGTCACTCGAAGACCTTGAAACCTGGGTGACGACCGCTGACTTTGAAGTCGTCGGCTATGAGTCGCATGACAGTA
>NZ_LWEY01000328.1:0-1939 GCF_001634935.1 Oleiphilus sp. HI0043
TGCCTGCACTAGGCTAGATTTTAATCCTGACAATAGGTTAATTTGATGGCTCAAGATTACTCTGAGGTATTAATTGAAAAGCTCGAAATTGACGCCTCAATAGGTGTGTTCGAATGGGAAAAGCAGATCAAGCAAACATTGTTGTTTGACCTTGCTCTAGTGTGTGACTTTTCAGCCGCAGCAGAATCAGATGCCATAGAAGATGCTATTGATTATGTGGCGGTTTGCCAGGAGATTGAGCGCATTACCTTAGCCAAACACCATCAGTTATTGGAGTATCTAGCAGACAAAATAGCCGCATCGCTATTTAATAGCTTTGCAATTAGCGCGATAGAACTAAAAATAAGTAAGCCTGGCGCAGTTCCAAACACAAGATCAGTTGGCGTTAGAGTGAAGCGAACACGAGAGCAGCATAGCCATGCCTAAGGTATTCTTGAATCTGGGCTCAAATGTTGAACGTGATCAGAACTTTCGCTCGGGCCTGAGCAGCCTGAAACGGACCTTTGGTGACTTATCTTTGTCTTCAATTTATGAAAGTGAGCCGGTTGGTTTTGACGGTGCGTGTTTCTATAACATGGCGGTATCAATCGAAACAGAGCTAAGCTTGCCCAAGGTTATAAAGGCATTAAAAACAATTGAAGATAGCCACGGCCGCCTGCGCGGAGATAAACACTTTGCACCAAGAACGCTAGATATTGATGTGGTCAGTTACGGGCAACTGACAGGTTTTCATGATGGAGTTGAGCTCCCGAGGCCGGAGCTATACTACAATGGCTTTGTTCTATGGCCGATGGCTGAGTTAGCACCGGATGATATCGATAGCAAAACTGGCTTAAGCTACCAAGTCTTATGGCAGCTTAAGCAAGTAGAAATCGAAGCGAAGCAAAAGGTATGGCGAATTGATCCAAGTTCAGTTGCTGCTATTCTCAAGCCTTAAGCTTATTTGTTTTCATGAAATCGGTGGTATTCAGCGATTAAACCGGCAGTAGAAGAATCTGCAGCAATGTTGGAATCAGCGTCTTCCAGTTGTTTGAGTACTTCGTTACCTAGCTTTTTACCTAACTCTACTCCCCACTGATCAAAAGAATTAAGCTCCCATATTACACCCTGAACGAAAACTTTATGTTCGTAGGCGGCAATTAGGGCACCGACGCTCTTTGGCAGCGTTTTCTCAATAAGAAAGGTATTACTGGGTTGATTACCTTTGTGCTCCATATGCTTGGCTATGAGTTTGGCTTTGGGTTCGTCGTAACCCCTATTTAATAATTCTTGAAAAGCCTGCCTTTCACTACGCCCCTGCATCAAGGCTTGAGTTTGGCTCAGGCAGTTAGCCAATAACATCTTATGATGAGAGCCTGATGGGTGATGCGTATCAAGCGTAGCAATGAAGTCACATGGGATTAGTTTAGTGCCCTGATGCAATAACTGGTGGAAAGCATGTTGGCCGTTAGTTCCAGTACCCCCCCATATTATAGGGCCTGTATGGTAAGTAAGAGCTTTACCTTTTGTAGATACGTGTTTGCCGTTACTCTCCATATCTAATTGCTGGAGGTGATCAGGAAGAAAGCTCAGATACTGATCATAAGGCATTACGGCATGTGAGTCGGCGCCAAAGAAACTGTGGTACCAAATGCCTAGCATTGCCATCAGGCTTGGCATATTCTGCTCAAAGGGAGCTGAGATAAAATGCTCATCCATTTCGTGTGCGCCTTGTAGCAAGGCTTCGAAGTGCTCATTGCCAATCATAAATGCGATTGGAAGACCAATTGCAGACCAGAGTGAATAGCGCCCTCCTACCCAGTCCCACATAGGGAAGATATTTTCTTCCTTAACTCCAAAGGCTATCGCAGCTTCGATATTACTGCTCACAGCATAGAGATGCATGCCAAGGTCTTCTTGAAGCATTCCGTGCTCTAGTAGAAAGTTCTTTACAGTTTGA
>NZ_LWEY01000329.1:0-1047 GCF_001634935.1 Oleiphilus sp. HI0043
ATCGCAGCGACAGTATTTGCTTTGAAAGCGATTCCAGGTCAGATCGGTGAGAGCTTAACGCGTCAGTACAAAATCTTTGATAACAAGCATACTTGGGCAATGACAGTTATTTATACAATGACTTTTGGTTCATTCATTGGTTTTGCAGCATCTTTCCCGCTAACGATTAAAGTTGTATTTGGTTTCCAGCACGTGATGGTTGATGGTGTGATGACACACAACACGGCTAACCCTAATGGGCCAAGTGCTTTAATGTACGCCTGGATGGGGCCTTTCATCGGTGCTTTGATTCGCCCAGTTGGTGGTTGGATCTCTGATAAAGTAGGTGGTGCTTTAGTTACTCAGATTTGTGCGGTAATTATGGTGGCATGTGCAATTGGTGTGGCTTACTTCATGAAAGCCGCTTACCAGTCAGCAACACCTGAAGAATTCTTCGTACCATTCTTTGTATTGTTCTTAGTCTTGTTTGCTGCAACAGGTATTGGTAACGGTTCTACTTTCCGTACCATCTCTCAGGTATTCAATAAAGAGCAAGCAGGTCCGGTATTGGGTTGGACTGCAGCGGTGGCAGCATACGGTGCATTCATTATGCCTAAAGTATTGGGTGAGCAAATCAAGGCGACGACTCCTGAGTACGCGCTATATGGCTTCGCAACGTTCTACGCCGTATGTATCGTTCTTAACTGGTGGTTCTACCTACGTAAGAGCTGCGAGCACTATAATCCATAACGACAATCCATAAGTTGTAAGTTATGGCTTAAAATAAAAAACCGCGCAACTAGCGCGGTTTTTTATGTTTACTGGTTAATAAATGGCCAATAATTGGCTTGCTAAGCAGGTGTTAATATCAGCATAATATGCATGCTAAAAAACAAATATAACATCAGCCTGGTAATCATACTGTTATGCAAGCTTCTTGCTTTTCGCCGATGAGTGGTGAACTGAAATTATTAGTGATAGAGGACCATCCAGTCTACCTGGAAGGGCTTTCATTTGTGCTTAAGCGTTTGAGCGAAGAGGTTGTGATCGAATGTGCTCATGGCGTGA
>NZ_LWEY01000330.1:0-1591 GCF_001634935.1 Oleiphilus sp. HI0043
GACTCCCATCTCTTAAGGAAGATGGCGGGTTAGTGATAACGATATCCGATGGCTCGAGGCCTGAGAGAACCACCAAATAACGTTGCCACTTCCGCTCAAAATTGACCGGCGTAAACACTGCTTTACCTTCATTGATTCGGTATACACCAAACACCCCCGCCCGCTTAATGATTGATGAAGAATCAACAAGAATCTGTTTTTCATAAGAGATAATGAAGTCCACCTGCCCTGATAAGCCGGCTTCAAGTTTGTAGGATTCAGGCAAAGCGAGTTTGATCTGAATGGTTTGGGTAATACGATCAACACTATTCACGATATGAGATATAACGGCTTTAACGGGTTCATCGCGCTTGTGAATTTTAATGTCATATTGGTCACCAATATTTAGAGTCTGCCCCCACTCTGCTGGCAACGAAGCCTCAAACTCCAAACCACCAATCGCTTCGAGTTGAAGAAGAGGTTTTCCAATAACAGCCAAATCCCCTTGATTCACCCAGCGCTTAATAACGCGTGCATCAATTGGACTATTGATGCGGTGATAAGGCTCCCGAGCAAGCTGCCTTTCCAGCTCACTCTGCGCTTGATTCAACTGAGTTTCCGCAAGATTGTGTTGCACTTTTGCCTTGCGAAGTTGTTCCACAGTAATCACGCGTTTTTCGCGCAGTTGACGAGCATTATCTACATCATGTGCCATATCCTTTAATCGAATTTTGGCTGATTCGATAGCACTCTCTGCTCGACGAATAGAGGTAAGCAATTCGGTTTCATCCAAGGCTACTAGCAAATCACCTTGAGACACCATGTCACCCTCTTTTACTGTCAGTTCGTCAATCGTTGCCGATTGCGAAGTACTGATTTCGATACTGCGAGATACATTGGTGTACCCTGTTGCCGAATAAAATCGAGGCACTAGATCTTCTTTAACATGATGAGCATCGACCTCAATTGGCTTGGCGGCCACTAGTTGGGTACGAAGTGTATCGTTTTGCTCGCCGCAAGCCGTAGCTATGCTGACGGCTGCAAGAACAGCTAATAATCGTGTTACTAATCGTAGACTCATTGGAACACTCCATTTTTCAGTAAATGACATACATGTTCAGCAATGAATTCAGGGTCATCATGCTCGGGTTTTCCACCAGGAAAAAACACCCTCATTGGTTTAGATTCCAAGTGATAAAAAACAAGGGAGAACAAAGAAATAGATGTCATGTGCGGGTCGCTATTGGGAGAAATTCGCTCCACTAGTTTTAATACATTTACCCATTGCGCCATGAAAACATTATTCGCGAGTAGCGATATTCTTTCTTCATCAGCTTCTAACAGTTCACGTTGTAGAAGGAGCCTAAGATTTTCGTCGTTTGCCATGAGTTCCGTGAACTGAAAGATAAATCGCCTCAATTGTTCCTCTTCACTACCAACGGGCTGCAAAGCGGCTTCTAACTTTGGAGCTATGTCTTTAAACGAAGCTTCGATACTGCTGAGATACAGCGCTTTCTTGTCAGGAAAGTGGTGGTAGATCGTTGCGATACTCACGCCAACGGCGGTGGCTACCTGGCGTATTGAAACACCACTAAACCCCTGCTTTGCGAAA
>NZ_LWEY01000331.1:0-967 GCF_001634935.1 Oleiphilus sp. HI0043
GAGTTTGTAGCCAAGGTATTTGGTCGCTATGACTTTGAAGACGATGAGCGAACACATTTCGATTTACGCGAAGCGCTCTGGACCTACTACGGTGATTCTTGGGAGTTGCAGGCGGGTGTCGGAAAGGTGTTTTGGGGTGTCACTGAGTCTATGCACCTCGTTGATATCGTTAATCAAAGTGACAGCGTCGAAAACCCTGATGGCGAAGACAAACTCGGTCAGGCGATGCTTAAGTTTTCACTTGAACGAGACTGGGGAACGGTAGATCTTTTCTGGCTACCTTACTTTCGCGAAAGAACCTTTGTTGGTGAAGATGGTCGCTTGTCGGCTACCCCCGTGACTGTAAGCAATGATGAAGCGTTTTACGAATCTGGCGCTAAAGAATGGCGCAACGATGTTGCGATCAGATATTCTCATTACATTGGTGAGCTTGAATTTGCATTGTCGCACTTCTCGGGCACTAGTCGAGAAGCTAATTATGGTGGTTCGGTTGTTAACGGTGTTGTCGCTAAGCTCATTCCTTACTATTCAGTGATTGACCAGACAGGTATTGAACTACAGTATATTTATGACTCCTGGCTATTAAAGTTTGAGGGGATAACCAATTCTGGCTTTGACAGCAGATATAGCGCCGCAGTATTTGGCTTCGAATATACTCAAGTCGGTATTTTCGAAAGCTCTGCTGATCTGGGGTGGGTATTGGAATATATGTTTGATGACCGTAAAGAGCGCGCAACTCACGCTTTTGAACGAGATATTTTTGCCGGATGGCGTTATGCCTTTAATGATGAAGACTCTTCTGAAATCCTAACTGGCTTTATAGTTGATCCGCGTACTGAGGAAATAATGTTTTCATTCGAGGCGAATAAGCGTTTGGCGAGTGATCTTAAATTGAATATTGAGGCGCGCGTGTTTCACGGCGCCGAAAGTGACAATCAATTGAAAACCTACGGCCTTAGAGACGAAG
>NZ_LWEY01000332.1:0-698 GCF_001634935.1 Oleiphilus sp. HI0043
TACTCGCAACTGATGGCTGCTATCTATTATTGGAAGATCAAGACCCTGCAAACATACACCAGAAGAATATTCGCCAAATGATGAAAGCGCTTGCTATTTATGGTGTAGATAAAGTGCATATAGATAAACAAGACGCTGAAGACCGAAACATCCCGTTAAGCGATTGCTCACTTGCGATAAGCGAACTTAGTAAAGCACAAGTAAGCAATAAGCTTAACGATTCCGACATTATTTTAAGATTCTAGCTTCTTGGCCCCACTTTATGACCCTGCATATACTGAACAAACCACCCTCAGAAGTCGCTGTGAACCAGCAACTTTCAGACACGATCCTGGACGGTGACTGCGTAGTACTCATTGAAGATGGGGTTTTCCAATGCCTGGGAACCTCGTCTGAAGCCAGTCAATGGTCTTGTATTGCCGCGACGATTTTTGTACTGACTGAAGATGCCTTGGCTAGGGGTGTAAAAATCCCGGTAGACTATTGTAAAATTGATTACAATGACTTGGTTGAACTTACCATCAAGCATGAAAAAGTGCATAGCTGGTATTAAATCTAGCCTTTGCTAAACACATATTATGAGCGATCAAGACACGCTAAAAAATATCCAGTTTGATGAGCAAGGTTTTCTAGTAAACCTGGATGACTGGTCACGCGACATTGCTGCGGCAATAGCCCTGCAGGAAGGCTTAACGCTA
>NZ_LWEY01000333.1:0-578 GCF_001634935.1 Oleiphilus sp. HI0043
AGTCGCCTATATGACGGCCGCCCTTCACTACCCAGGGCTGCGATTCGTTACCGATGCACTCGATAATGTTGAATTCAAACATCGAATCGACTGTGGCGAAATAATTTGTTTTAAGGTCGACCTTGAGCGACAGGGAAACTCTTCAATTACTTATTTTATTTCAGTACGAAACGCTCGCGAAGACAAAGATACNGTTTTATTTGAAACTCGAATCACATTTGTATGCATTGATGAACTGGGTAATAAATGCCCTATTGAGTAACTACCAAGTAAATTACGACTTAAGATATAAGCATAAGTAAGGTCTAAGGCTAATCATGAATTCTTTACAAAACAACCATCCACAAAACTTTATCTCTGACTTTTTTAAGCTTGAGTCTGCCGGTGGAATATTACTAATTTTTGCAGCAGTCCTTGCCTTAGTGTTTGCTAATACGCCCTTATCTTCAATTTATGAATTGCTGCTATCAACCCCTGTAGAAGTCAAGATTGGCGCACTGGAAATCGCGAAGCCATTACTGCTATGGATTAATGATGGCCTGATGGCGGTATTCTTCTTTTTAGTCGGATTAGAACTA
>NZ_LWEY01000334.1:0-712 GCF_001634935.1 Oleiphilus sp. HI0043
CTTGCCAGCTTCGCATACTGCACTAAAGATATTCACGCCCTTCTTGCGCAGCTCATTAATACAGTCCATCAAGACCAGGTTGTCATTGACGACAATACCGCTGACCGCCACCATACCTATGAATGACCAAAGCGTTAATTCCAGATTTAATAACATATGACCGAAAAGTGAGCCTAGAATTCCAAAAGGGATTGCAAACAAAACCAATAAGGGCTGACTGTAAGACGAGAATAAAACCGCCATCATCAAATACATTACGAAGATAGCGATTAGATAACCGTTAAACAGAATATCTAAAAACGCCACAATACTTTTTTGTTTACCTGCGGTTCCCCACTTCATATCTGGATATTGCGCGACTAGCGTGTCGAGGTAGTGTTCTTTAAGGTCCTTTTGAATATTGTAAACCGAGTTATGTTCTGTATTGACGTATGCGCTCACGGTCACCACTCGCTTGCGCTCATAGCGGCGAATATTATTCGGTGCCTGTCGGAAGTGAATATCAGCAATTATTGACAAGTCTATATAGCTGCCATCTGCTATCAAAATTGGCAGGTGCTCCAGGTACCACATCGAAGCTCGTTCTTCTTCAGGCAAGCCTAGCCAGACATCGACTTCATCATCTTGCGTTTGGATCGTTTGCACCACTTCACCCTGATACGCCCTATTGACTTGCCTGATAACCTGCTCAAGCGTTAGTCCAAGTGAAATA
>NZ_LWEY01000335.1:0-53013 GCF_001634935.1 Oleiphilus sp. HI0043
CATCAGAGCTAGCATGGGGGATGTAGGTGCTTGCTGGGATAACTCTGTTGTGGAGCGGTTCTTTGGAAGCTTAAAGCATGACTGGGTTTTGAAAGTGCCCCAGCCAACGAGAGAGCATATGAGAAATGATGTGGCTGACTACATGCGTTATTACAACTTAGAGCGGCTCCATACTTCTAACGAAGATATGTCGCCAATCGAGTACGAAAACTCTTTAAGAAAAGTGTCCTGATTTAGTTGCGCAGAACAGTTGAGAGTGTACGGTAAACGATGCTCAAGACCTTGCCCATCAGCTCCGGGTAACGGTCCAGCAAAAAGCGCAACTGGAAAGGAAAACTCAGCACCCATTGGCGAATAGGCTCTGCGGGAAATACTTCATCCACCAAAAGTGCGGCACTCTCCGCCATCCGCCGAGCGCCACAACTAGGGCAGAAACCACTCCGTTTGCAGCTGAAAGCGACCAAACGCTCGTGATGACAATCTTCGCAGCGCACACGCAATTTGAGGCTGTTCAAATTTTGGTATCTACGAAGCTGGAATATCAACAAGGTCTATCTGTGTTTCTTGTTTTCCTTATGGAGTGTGTCTTCTTTTATCGTATCTCTGCTGTTTGCTATGGGAGCTCTTGGAACTAATCGGCCCTTGGCATTGGCTTTGGTATGTTATTTATTTCTAATTGTTGTTATTTATGCGGGCTCAGTGCACGATCCTTTCTGGTTTAAATCTACTAAGAATAATGAGTTAGCTCTGTTTCTTCAGGTTTACAAATCAGAAATGCTTATTGAGGGCGGGTCGAAGGATTAAAAAAAGGTTCGCAAATCATAGATATTAAAAAGTAAAGCTCATTGAATCATAACGCTATGATTAAATGAGCTTTTTCAGTCTAGAAAGGGTTGCATTTGTCCGGTTGTTGCCAAACTTATGCTTCCCTGTGAACCATAATTTTAGCAAATGCTAAACTTATGGTTACTTCCCTACTTTATTGGTTCTTGATGAACCAGCTTTTGGTGGAGACGGCGGGAATTGAACCCGCGTCCGTCAGCACTCTGCCATCGGCTCTACATGCTTAGAATCCGTTAATTAGTTTAACCTTCCACAGCCCAACGGGCAGGACGTGGTTGGCGAGCTCAGTAAAGTTTAACGAAACGACCCTGAGTAAGCCGCTTGGCGATCCTGTTCTGAGTGACAGTCATTAGCGCGATACAGGCACCTTGCTAAAGACCGTTAGGGCCGTAGCCCTAAAAGTGCTTTTTCACTGCTTACGCAGCTAGTTGAGCACCGTAGTTGTCATCATTTGCAACTATGAGTTATAGCGATTGGAGTACGAGTGCCACTATACACTCGGCATGCACCTTTGGTTTTGTTACCAGCGTCGAAGCCATGTCGTCCCCGTAACTTTTACCAAGATTAAGCGTCTGGCTTCGACTGCGTCGAGTCCCGGCCAGCGGGCGGAGCCGCTGTCGCTTATGCCTTTTGAAGGCCAAGAAATTGGCTTTCAATTTGAGACAAAACAGGCATAAGCCCATGTCGTCCCCGTAACTTTTACCAAGATTAAGCGTTTGGCTTCGACTACGTCGAGTCCCGGCCAGTGTTTTAGCAACTGTCGCTTATGCCGTAATTTAATTGTTAGTCATTATATAGGGGCGCTTGTTGGGAATACAAGGCAAGCCTATTTATTTTACGTGTTCTCGAACAATACGTGCTTTCTGGCGATCCCAGTCACGGTTCTTCTCGGCATCTCGTTTATCGTGATCTTTCTTACCTTTGGCCAGTGCTATCTCGCATTTGATGTGGTTTCCTTTCCAATAAAGCGCCAATGCAACACAGGTGTGTCCAGCTTGGTTCATTTTGGCATTTATCTTTGCGATTTCTTTTTTATGTAGCAATAGCTTTCGTTGGCGCGTTGGTTCAGCGATAACGTGAGTACACGCTGACGTTAGCGGTGTGATATAGACGTTAAGAAGCCAGGCTTCACCGTTTTTTAGGAATACGTGTGAATCCGTAAGCTGAGCTTTGCCTTCTCTTAAGCTTTTGACTTCCCACCCTGTTAGAGCGAGTCCGGCTTCGAACTTTTCTTCAATATGGTAGTCGTGTTTAGCTTTCTTATTGAGAGCAATGGTGCCTGGCAGTTGTTTTGGTTTTTTCTTGGCCATATATCTATTGTTATCACTATCTCGTACAAATAGACCTAAACGTTTCTAGGGCTATAAAAATGAACCATTCTACACCATGTTTCAGTCATTTGTGCCAGCCTTCTGAAAATTTATGTTGCGTGTTTTTATTGAGGCTAGGCGACCACGGTCTTGGCGGGTACAATAGAGGTAAGATAGTTTAGGGTGATGTGAATGTCTTTAAGTATTAATCGTAGTGCCTTGGTTATGCACTCTGCTGAGCGTATGAGTGCACTGGTAAATGATGTGGCGGCTTACTCGCAGTTTCTTCCTTGGTGTTCAAGCTCGCAGGTCTTGGAGTCTGAATCGGAGTATATGTTGGCGAGCATTGAGGTTCAAAAGGGCGCGCTGAAGCAGTCGTTTACCACGCGTAACGACTTGTCTGAAGATGGCAGAATTATTATGAGCCTGGTGGAGGGACCTTTCAGCTATTTAAAAGGCGCCTGGGAATTTATTCACCTGAAAGAAGGAGCTTGTAAGGTTGAACTTACGCTCGATTTTGAGATTAAACAAAATTTGGCAAAAATGGCCTTTGCCAAGGTATTTAATCAGGCAGCTAACTCGATGGTTGATGCGTTCTGTGAACGTGCAAATCAATTATATCGTTAAGGAAACGTAAATAATGGAAAATATGATCCAAATAGAAGTTGCCTATGCCGCGCCTGATAAGCAGAAAATACTAACAGTCGAGGTGAAGCCGGGTACCAACGTTTTTGATGGGGCAAAAAACTCGGGAATTGATAAGGTTTTTCCTGAGATAGATTTCGATAAGGCCGATATGGGAATATTTGGTAAAGCGGTTCGTAAACCACTGGAGCAGGAGCTGAAAGAAGGGGATCGTATTGAAATTTACCGCCCATTAATGATCGACCCTAAACAGGCTCGCTTAAATCGGGCGGCAAAGAAAGACTAAATAGAGCGCTTAATATGCTGGGTTGCTCTCAAGTAGTGTGCCTTCGTAGCGTTGGTACACGCCTTGGCTATAGTAGACTTTTATGGTTTGTTTCTCGATTTCACCGCCCGCAACTTGATAGGTGTATACGTAGTTTTCGAGTTCTGTATCGAAGGTGTTGTCTAGAACGGGAGCACCTAATACGAAGTGAACCTGTTTTTTAGTCATACCTGCTTTTAATGTGTCGAGCATGTCTTGGGTGATGATGTTGCCTTGCTGGACATTGATTTTGAAAACGCCAGGAAAGCTACAGGCGCTTATGCTTAAAGCGGTGAGAATAATAATTAAAAACTTTTGCATCTAATTTTTGAATTCCATTATCTTTGCTTTACAATGTTTTCGGCTGATCTTTATGAAGATAGGCGAAACGCAAGCAAAGTATGTTGTAAAGAAGAAACTAACATTATAGCGAGGCATGATACCTGATTCGTGCAAACGCTGTGAATAGGATTACAAATAAATCATGCCAGACAACTCAGAGTTAAAAAAAGTTGGTTTGAAAGTTACCTTACCACGATTAAAAGTATTGGGGCTTTTGGAAGAAGCTGATGAGCACCATATGAGTGCGGAAGATGTCTATAAGGCTTTATTGGAATCGGGTGATGATGTAGGTTTGGCGACCGTTTATCGTGTACTTACCCAGTTTGAGGCTGCCGGTCTGGTCTTGCGTCATAACTTTGAGGGTGGACATGCGGTATTCGAGTTGGCGAAAGATGATCATCATGACCATATGGTCGATACCGAAAGCGGTAAAGTTATTGAGTTTCTAGACCCTGTTATTGAAAGGCGTCAGCATGAAATTGCAGAAGAGCATGGTTATGAATTAGTCGATCACAACCTTACGCTGTATGTTCGTCCCAAGAAGTAAGATTTGATATTACTGTGTTTTCTAAAGCCGCTCTTTGAGGCGGCTTTTTTTATAAAGAATAATTAACCACAGAGGATACAGGGCGCTACGCTTCACCGAGAAAAAAGAAAAGTCTTAAAAGCTTTTCTCTGTGAAGGCTGAAAGTTGCTCAGTGTTCTCGGTGGTTTATAGTTTTTATGCGGTCTCCAACATCTCCCTGGCATGAGCAAGTGTCTGCTCGGTCATTTCAATACCGCCTAGCATGCGAGCAACTTCCTCGGTTCTGGCTTTCTTATTAAGCAAGTCAATCGAAGAGCTAACTTTTCCGTCAATTGATTTCTTGCTAATGAAATAATGGTTGTCACCTTGTGAGGCAACTTGTGGCAGGTGGGTAACGCAAATGATTTGTCCATTCTTGCCTAGCGATTTGAGTAGTCGGCCAACAATTTGTGCTGTGCCGCCGCCAATGCCTACATCCACCTCATCGAAAACCAGTGTTGGAATGGTCGAGTTTTGAGCGACAATGACTTGAATCGCTAAGCTGATTCGGGACAGCTCACCGCCTGAGGCAACTTTGTTGATGGCTTTGGGGGGCTGTCCAGGATTGGTGCTAATCAGGAATTCGACGGTATCCAGACCGTGCTGGCTTACCTTGCTGTTATCGAGAGGTGTTAGGCTGACGCAGAACTTCACTGACTTCATATCCATCAATGCTAGCTGCTCACATATTTTCTTTTCTAAAGAGCTGGCACACTTTATACGCTTCTGACGCTGCGTTTCAGCTAAGGCCCGGTAAGTGTTTTCCAATTCGATTACTTCAGCTTGCAGTTGCTCCAGATTTTGGTCGCCATTATTAAAGTCATGTAGTTCTTTGCTGAGTTTGTTTTGTATGGTTAACAGCTCAGTGGGTTCACAGCGGTGTTTTCTTGCTAACTGGTAAGCAGTGCTTAGGCGTTCTTCGATTTCTTGCAGGCGTGCTGGGTTGAGTTCAAATGAGTCGATAAAATGGCGTAAATTACTACCTGCCTCTTCAATTTGGATTTGCGCTTCATTCAGCATGTTGAGTGCTTCACTAATCTCATGATTTTCGCTGGGTAGGTTGTGTAGTGATGAGGAGGCTGAAGAAACCATGCTGGCGGCATTAGCATCACCCTCTGAACATAACGCTAGAGCTTCATGTGCTCTACTCAAAAGCAGTTCTGCATTTGCTAGCTGGGATTGCTCTTTTTCGAGCTGCTCAACTTCACCTTCTTGTAGGCCCAGTGCCTCGAGCTCTTCAAGTTGAAAGGTAATGAGGTGAATGCGGGCAGTAATCTCATCCTGGTTGTTTTCAAGTTTAGATAGGTGCTTAGCTTGACTTGACCATTTATTAAAAGCGCTGGAAACCTTGTCTGAGGTACTTTGTAGTTGGCCAAAGTTGTCGACAATCACCCGGTGGTTATCTTTGTTAAGTAAGGATTGGTGTTCGTGTTGGCTGTGAATATCAATCAGTAGCTCGCCAATTGATTTTAAATTCTGTAGAGGGCTAGGGTGGCCATTTATATAGCTGCGCGAGCGGCCCTCGGCTGTGATGACTCTGCGCAATATACATTGCTCGCCTTCTTCCAGGTCGTGGTCTTTAAGCCATTCAAGTGCCTTGGGGTGTTTGTCTAACTCAAAGGCTGCAGAAATTTCAGCCTTGGGCTCTCCGTGACGCACCATGCTCGTATCAGCCCTGTCGCCAAGCGCCAAGCCTAATGCGTCGAGAATAATTGATTTACCAGCTCCGGTTTCTCCGCTGAGTACGGTCATGCCGTTGTTGAATAAAACTTCCAGGTGGTCAGCGATGGCGAAGTTGGAGACTTTGAGTTGGCTAAGCATGGTTATTTTTCCGTGTCTGGATATGCAAATCAAAATTTGCTAAATATTACTGTATCTATAACCAGTTGGTAAAGATAAATATTATTCTTTCAGGCCGAGATTAAATGCAGTTAAAAAATAACTTGGTGGTGACTTGAAACTTTTCAGAGTGGCCCCCATATAGGCACCAACTTATTTATTACTGGCGATGCTTAAGTGCACGTAGAGCATTTGAAAGTCGCTATGTCAGGGTGTGCAGCATGTGCTGCGTAACGTTAATTAGTTTGATTAACTGCTGTTTTGAGATTGATAAGCGAAATAGCAGAGTTGTGGTCAGTGGAGGCGCAGGTGAGCGTAGAAAACGAAAATAATTCAAATGAAGAGCATATTGTAGAGGCAGCTCAAGAGGCTGTGGAAGCTGCTCAGGAAGAAGTCGAAACTAGTGGCCCTGAGCAGAATGCTGAGGCAGATGGCAAGGATTGGCAGGCTGAGGCTGAGTCTTTGGCGAAGCAAATTGAAGATCTTAAAGATCAGGCAATTCGTGCCAAAGCTGAAGTGCAGAATGTTCGCCGCAGAGCAGAGCAGGATGTAGAGAAAGCGCATAAATTTGCTTTGGAAAAATTTGCCAAAGAATTATTGCCTGTCATCGACGGCTTAGAGAAAGCGGTAGAGGCGGAAGTTGCAGCGGGTAATGAAATGACGACCTTGCGCGAAGGTGTAGAAATGACGCTTTCGATGTTTTTGAGTGGCGTGCAGAAGTTTAATCTGGAGCAGGTTGACCCGGTTGGTCACCCATTTGATCCAACGTTGCACGAGGCGATGTCAATGGTTCCTGCGCCGGATGCAGAGCCAAATACAGTGATTGCAGCAATGCAGAAAGGTTATACCTTGAATGGTCGTTTGGTCAGACCGGCAATGGTTGTTGTATCCAAATAAACGCACAAAAAAAGTACAAAATAATGGTTTAAAGCTTGAAAATGGAAATTTCGGCCAAATATAAGCGTTAACCCAAAAATATAGGCGCTAAGGCTTAAGATGAAAAAAGCCATTAAGCCTTACCAACAGAATTTAGAAATTAGAGAACGGGAGTAAATCAATGGGCAAAATAATCGGAATTGACTTAGGTACAACTAACTCATGTATTTCATTGCTAGATGGCGAAAAGCCAAAAGTTATTGAAAATGCAGAAGGCGATCGTACCACACCTTCAATCATTGCATTCACTGACGATAACGAAATCTTGGTTGGTCAGCCAGCTAAGCGTCAGGCAGTAACGAACCCGACTAATACTTTGTTTGCGATCAAGCGTTTAATTGGTCGTCGTTTTGAAGATGAAGTTGTACAGAAAGACATCTCAATGGTGCCTTACACCATTTCTAAAGCTGACAATGGTGATGCGTGGGTAGAAGTTAAGGGCGATAAGAAAGCGCCACCTCAGATCTCTGCAGAAATCTTGAAGAAGATGAAGAAAACGGCTGAAGACTTTCTAGGCGAGTCAGTAACTGAAGCGGTAATTACAGTTCCTGCTTACTTTAACGATTCTCAGCGTCAGGCAACTAAGGATGCCGGTAAAATTGCTGGTCTAGATGTTAAGCGTATTATCAACGAGCCAACTGCAGCAGCACTAGCGTTCGGTTTAGATAAGAGCAAAGGCGATTCAACAATTGCTGTTTATGACTTGGGTGGTGGTACTTTTGATATTTCTATCATCGAAATTGCTGACGTTGATGGCGAGAAGCAGTTTGAAGTATTAGCGACTAACGGTGACACCTTCTTGGGTGGTGAAGATTTCGATATGACGCTAATCGATTACTTGGCTGATGAGTTCAAGAAAGATAGCGGTATCGACCTTAAAGGTGATCCTCTAGCGATGCAGCGTTTGAAAGAAGCGGCTGAAAAAGCAAAAGTTGAGCTTTCAAGTGCGCAACAGACAGATGTAAACCTTCCTTATATTACGGCTGATGCGTCAGGTCCTAAGCACCTTAACGTGAAAATGACGCGTTCGAAGCTAGAGTCGCTAGTTGAAGATTTGGTTGAACGTAGTTTAGCGCCTTGTAAGACTGCATTGAATGATGCAGGTCTTAGCGCTTCAGAAATTGACGACGTTATCTTGGTTGGTGGTCAGTCTCGTATGCCTTTGGTTCAGAAGAAGGTTGAAGAGTTCTTCGGCAGAGAGCCACGTAAAGACGTTAACCCAGACGAAGCGGTAGCAATGGGTGCAGCGATCCAGGCTGCGGTATTGGCTGGTGACGTAACAGACGTACTGCTACTAGACGTTACGCCATTAACTTTGGGTATCGAAACAATGGGTGGCGTAGCCACAGCATTGATCGAGAAGAACACGACTATCCCAAGTAAGAAGTCCCAGATCTTCTCAACGGCTGAAGATAACCAGTCTGCTGTAACGATTCACGTTGTACAGGGTGAGCGTAAGCAAGCGGCTCAGAACAAATCTTTGGGACGTTTCGACTTGTCAGATATTCCTGCGGGCCCTCGTGGTATGCCTCAGATCGAAGTGACTTTTGACATCGATGCAAACGGTATCTTGAACGTATCGGCGAAAGACAAGGCGACAGGTAAAGAGCAGTCTATCGTGATTAAAGCTTCTTCTGGTCTATCTGATGATGAAGTCGAGCAAATGGTAAATGATGCAGAAGCAAATGCTGATGCCGATCGCCAGTTCGAAGAGCTAGTGACTGCGCGTAACCAAGGTGATGCGATTGTTCATGCGACTAAGAAGACTCTAGAAG
The DNA here is from genome assembly GCF_001634935.1 of Oleiphilus sp. HI0043. Lineage (NCBI taxonomy): Bacteria > Pseudomonadati > Pseudomonadota > Gammaproteobacteria > Oceanospirillales > Oleiphilaceae > Oleiphilus > Oleiphilus sp. HI0043. The sequence goes on from NZ_LWEY01000335.1 coordinate 8,560, forward strand.
AAGCTGGTGATAAGGCGACTGAAGAAGAGAAAACTGCGATTGAAGCTGCGATTACTGACCTTGAAGAAGCGCTTAAGGGTGATGATAAGGCAGATATCGAAGCGAAGACTCAGGCATTGACTGAAGCTTCATCAGGTTTGGCTCAAAAGATGTATGCTGAGCAAGCAGCAGCGGGCGCAGGCCCAGAAGCAGCAGCGCAAGGCGGTGCAGCAGAAGAGCCAGCTGGCGCAGCGGACGACAATGTGGTTGACGCTGAGTTTGAAGAAGTTAAAGACGACAAGAAGTAAGTTGTCGATAGGAGGGCGTAGCCCCTCCTGTTCTGAGACTTAAATAGCGTAATTTTTGAATCTTCTGGTTTGAAAGCTTACGTTTGAACGCGGAAGCATCGCCTTCCGCGTTTGCATATCTTCAGGTTTATTTTGCTAGGTCAGTTTGTATTAATGCGCAATAGAGCTATTGAGAGCTGCGCTAGCAAAATGATTCATCCTTCGGCAGAGGTCGGGGAAGAGTTTTATTTACGGTTTTATTGAATACGGTTGTTGCATATGTCGAAACGAGATTATTACGAAGTTCTGGGTATTGAACGCTCAGCTGATGCGAAGGAAGTTAAGAAGGCCTACAGACGCTTGGCGATGAAGTACCACCCGGACCGCAACCCGGATGATGCTCAAGCAGAAGAAAAGTTTAAAGAAGCAACTGAGGCTTATGAGATCCTTTCTGATGAGCAGAAGCGTGGCGCTTATGATCAGTATGGTCACGCAGGTGTTGACCCGCAAGCTGGTGGCGGTGGCTTTAGTGGTGGTAATGGTAACTTTAGCGATATTTTTGGTGATGTTTTCGGTGATATTTTCGGTGGCGGCGGAGGTGGCGGTGGCCGCCAGCGTAGCGCTCGTGGTGCTGATTTACGTTATACCCTCGACTTGGACTTGGAAGATGCCGTTAAGGGTACAACAGTAAAAATTCGCGTACCAACTCATGTGACCTGTAAGCCTTGTAATGGCTCGGGTGCTGCAAAAGGTTCTAAGCCTGAGCATTGTGGTACTTGTAATGGTGCGGGCCAGGTCAGAATGCAGCAAGGCTTTTTCTCTGTGCAGCAGACCTGTCCAAATTGTCGCGGCCAGGGAACAATGATTAAAGATCCTTGTCGTTCATGTCACGGTTCGGGTGTGATAGAAGAAACCAAGACTTTGTCTGTTAAGGTTCCGCCGGGTGTCGATACCGGTGATCGAATTCGCTTGGCAGGTGAGGGTGAAGCGGGCACGCATGGCGCGCCGTCAGGTGATTTATATGTACAGGTTTCGGTTAAAGAGCATCCGATCTTTGTGCGCGATGGCAAGACCTTGTATTGCGATGTGCCAATTTCCTTGGTAGATGCTGCTCTGGGTGGTGAGCTGGAAGTGCCTACACTAGATGGTCGCGTTAAATTGAAGATTCCGGCCGAGACTCAGACAGGCAAAATGTTCCGCTTGCGTGGCAAAGGTGTTGCCCCTGTTCGCGGTGGTGCAGCTGGTGACTTGATGTGTCGTGTGACTGTTGAAACGCCAGTTAACTTATCTAAAAAGCAGAAAGACCTATTGCGCGAATTTCAGGATACGCTAGATAAACATGGTGATAAAAAGCACGCGCCAAAAAAGCATACCTGGTTTGAAGGTGTGAAAAGCTTTTTTGATGATATGACGAGTTCTAATTAGATTATTGCCTCCACCACCGTCATTCCTGCGCAGGCAGGAATCCATTGTCTCGCGGAGTTAGATACACCCAATTAGTAGGTATCGACGGGGAAATCATGGTATTTAGAATGATCTAGCATTTTCCAGCACCTGAGGTGGGTTCAAAACAATGGATTCCCGTCTGCGCGGGAATGACGAGAATCTGCGCGAGAATGACGTAGAGGTAGTTGGGCCGGTTTATTCGCCTATAAATAAGGAAAAACAAAGTGACAAGAATTGCAGTGACCGGTGCAGCTGGTCGAATGGGTAAAATGTTAATTGAGGCCGTGGGTCTATCTTCTGAAGCAGAGCTAACGGCAGCCATTGAGCGCCCAGAAAGTTCCCTTGTCGGAACGGATGCTGGAGAGTTAGCAGGTGTGGGTGCGAACGGTGTTGTTGTCTCAGGTAGCTTGTCTGAAGTGATTGGTCAGTTCGATGTCTTGATTGACTTCACTGCGCCCGTAGCGACCTTGGCAAATGCTAAGTTATGTGCGGAGCATGGTAAGGGTATTGTTATCGGAACGACTGGCTTTACCGTTGAAGAAGAGGAGGAGTTGTTATTGGCTCAGTCTTCTGCGGCAATGTGTAAGGCTGCCAACTTTAGTACAGGCGTAAATGTTTGCCTGAACCTGCTTCAAAAAGCGGCTGAAATTTTGGGTGACGACTACGATGTTGAGGTTTACGAAGCTCATCATCGACATAAGGTTGACGCGCCTTCTGGTACTGCACTGGCGATGGGGCAAGCGGTGGCCGATGGTTTGGATCGGGATTTACGCTCGGTTGCGGTTTATGGGCGAGAAGGTCAAACCGGTGCACGTGATAAAGAAACTATTGGTTTTGCGACCGTTCGTGGTGGTGATGTTGTCGGTGATCACACCGTGATGTTTTTGGGCGAAGGTGAGCGTGTAGAGATTACTCACAAAGCGTCTAGCCGTATGTCTTTCGCTCGGGGTGCAGTTCGTGCTGCAGCCTGGTTGCAGAGTCAGAAGCCTGGCTTGTATGAAATGCGAGATGTTCTGAATTTGAAATAAGTGGCTTGGCTAAAAAATGCGCTATGAACTGCCTCTCACTGATAGACATAATTGTCATAAATGTGTACAATGCCGCCGTTTGAATAGTGGTTGTCTATTCAAAGCCCGCATGTATCAGCAGGGTTAACATTGAAGCGCGCGCAAGTATAAGAATTTTAAGCGAGGTGGGGTAAGCTCCGTCTCGCTTTTTTGCAACTTATCTGTGTGAAAATGCTGCTTTGAATGCCTGCTCGGGGACCAGATGCTTATCGCTTATACCTAGCGTGTAGTTTCTGAAGGCCACTTCAAACCCGCCTAAAGACGGTATCTTTATTATTCTCTCCTAGCCGATTACGACGAGGAACTGGCGTTGACAAAACCTGCAATTTTAGCACTTGAAGATGGCTCCATTTTTAAAGGAGTCTCCATTGGATCAGACGGTGAAACCATCGGGGAAGTTGTATTTAATACAGCGATGACCGGGTATCAAGAAATCCTGACTGACCCTTCCTATGCAAAACAAATCGTAACTTTGACTTATCCGCATATCGGAAATACCGGTGTTAATGCCGAAGATGTTGAGTCAGATAAAATTTGGTCAGCAGGCTTGGTTATACGTAACTTGCCTTTATTGGCGAGTAGCTGGCGTTCAGAAAAGCCTCTTAACGAATACCTTGAAGAAAACGGCATTGTCGCGATTGCAGATATTGATACACGCCGTTTGACGCGAATCTTGCGTGAAAAAGGTGCACAGAATGGCTGCATTATCGCTGGTGATGACATTAGTGAAGAAAAGGCGCTAGCCGCTGCGAAGTCGTTCCCTGGTCTAAAAGGTATGGACTTGGCGAAAGAGGTGACACGCACTGAACAGGCCTCTTGGACAGAAGCTGAGTGGTCACTAACTGACGGGTATGGCGAGCAAAGCGAAACAGAATTCCATGTTGTGGCTTATGACTTTGGTGTTAAGAATAACATTCTAAGAATGCTCGCGGAGCGTGGTTGTAAACTAACAGTTGTTCCAGCGAAAACGCCTGCTGCGGATGTACTGGCTATGTCACCTGACGGAGTGTTTCTATCTAACGGCCCGGGCGATCCAGAGCCATGTGATTATGCGATTGCAGCAATCAAAGACATACTGGAAACCAAGGTTCCGGTATTCGGCATTTGCTTAGGTCACCAGCTACTTGCGCTAGCGAGTGGCGCGAAGACTGAAAAGATGAAGTTTGGTCACCACGGTGCGAACCATCCGGTACAGAATCTAGAAGACAAAACTGTGATGATTACCAGTCAGAACCACGGTTTTGCAGTGGACGAGAGTTCACTACCAGATTGTCTAAAAGCAACACATAAGTCTCTATTTGATGGTTCCTTACAAGGTATTGAACGCACGGATACTCCAGCGTTTAGTTTCCAGGGCCATCCCGAAGCGAGCCCGGGCCCGCATGATGTCGCGCCTTTGTTTGACCGCTTCATCGATACGATGAGAGCTCGTGCTAAGTAATTAGTACTGTTGTTTAGTCAGCAAAATACTTGCTGAAAGTGAACCTATTTTGTTGTGAGTGAGCACCTTAGCTATTTACAACCTAACTCTTAGAGAACGGAAAGAATTAAATGCCAAAGCGTACCGACATAAAGAGTATTCTAATACTAGGCGCCGGCCCTATCGTCATCGGGCAGGCCTGTGAGTTTGACTATTCAGGTGCTCAAGCGTGTAAAGCGCTTCGCGAAGAGGGTTATCGAGTTATCTTGGTTAACTCTAACCCGGCAACCATTATGACTGATCCTGCAATGGCCGATGCGACTTATATCGAGCCGATTACCTGGCAGACAGTTGAAAAGATTATCGAGAAAGAGCGCCCTGACGTGTTGTTGCCAACAATGGGTGGTCAGACTGCATTGAACTGTGCATTGGACCTAGAGCGCGAAGGTGTGCTTGATAAGTACAACGTTGAAATGGTTGGAGCGAATGCTGATACCATCGACAAAGCGGAAGATCGTGAGCGCTTTGATAAAGCAATGAAGGCAATCGGCCTTGAAACACCGCGTTCTGCGATTGCTCATAGCATGGAAGAAGCGCTTCAGGTGCAAGACTCTTTAGGCTTCCCTTGTATTATTCGACCTTCTTTCACCATGGGTGGAAGTGGTGGCGGTATCGCTTATAACAAAGAAGAGTTCGTAGAGATTTGTGAGCGTGGTTTGGACCTGTCACCCACGAACGAGCTTTTGATTGATGAGTCCCTGATTGGTTGGAAAGAATATGAAATGGAAGTTGTTCGTGACAAGAACGACAACTGTATCATTATCTGTTCTATCGAAAACTTTGACGCGATGGGTGTTCACACCGGTGACTCGATTACCGTTGCACCGGCACAAACGCTGACCGATAAAGAATATCAAATAATGCGTAATGCCTCTTTGGCAGTACTGCGTGAGATTGGTGTTGAAACTGGTGGCTCAAACGTCCAGTTTGGTATGAACCCGAAAGATGGCCGTATGGTGGTTATCGAGATGAACCCGCGTGTATCGCGTTCATCTGCTTTGGCGTCTAAAGCAACCGGTTTCCCGATTGCCAAAGTTGCCGCTAAATTGGCGATTGGTTATACCCTGGATGAGTTGCAGAATGATATTACAGGTGGCGTAACGCCGGCTTCATTCGAGCCATCAATCGATTATGTTGTCACTAAGATTCCTCGTTTTACCTTCGAGAAGTTCCCTCAGGCAGATCCGATTCTAACGACACAGATGAAGTCGGTAGGTGAGGTTATGTCTATTGGCCGAACCTTCCAGGAATCGCTACAGAAAGCTTTACGTGGTTTGGAAGTCGGTTCTTACGGCTTCGAGCCGAAATTGGATCTGGCTTCTGAAGATGCTAAATCAGAGATGATTCGAGAGCTTCGTAACCCGAGTGCCGAGCGTATCTGGTATGTCGGTGATGCTTTCCGTTCTGGCATGTCGGTTGATGAAATTTACAAGCTAAGCGGCATCGACCCTTGGTTCCTGGTTCAGATTGAAGATTTGATTGAAGAAGAGTGTGTTGTATCGAATATGACACGCACAGACATGACTGCTGAAGCGATGCTTCGTCTTAAGCGTAAGGGTTTTGCTGATCACCGTTTGGCAGAGCTACTTGGTATTACCGAGAAAGAATTGCGTACGCTACGTCAGGGCTTCGATATTCGCCCTGTCTATAAGCGTGTTGATACCTGTGCTGCAGAATTCTCATCGAACACGGCTTACATGTACTCAACCTATGAAGAAGAGTGTGAGTCTCAGGTTACTGACAAAGAAAAGATCATTGTTATCGGTGGTGGCCCTAACCGTATTGGCCAGGGTATTGAGTTCGATTACTGCTGTGTTCATGCTGCCTTTGCCATGCGTGAAGACGGTTACGAGACCATCATGATCAACTGTAACCCAGAGACGGTTTCAACGGATTACGATACTTCAGACCGTTTGTACTTTGAGTCAATTACCCTGGAAGACGTATTAGAAATCGTTCAGCTAGAGAAGCCAAAGGGCGTGATTGTGCATTATGGCGGTCAGACGCCACTTAAGCTTGCGCGTGGTTTAGAAGAAGCTGGAGTGCCAATTATTGGTACTAGCCCAGATGCAATCGACCGTGCAGAAGATCGTGAGCGCTTCCAGCAAATGATTGAGCGCTTGGGCTTACGTCAGCCAGAAAATGCCACGGTTCGAAGCCATGAAGAAGCGATTACTAAAGCGACTGAAATCGGTTATCCGCTAGTTGTTCGTCCATCTTATGTATTGGGCGGGCGTGCAATGGAGATCGTCTATAACGAAGCTGAGCTAGTTAAGTACATGAAGGAGGCGGTTAGCGTATCTAACGACAGCCCTGTCTTGCTAGACCACTTCTTGAACGCGGCGATTGAGGTTGATATTGATGCCATTAGTGATGGTAAAGATGTCGTGATTGGTTCAATCATGCAGCATATCGAGCAGGCGGGTGTACACTCGGGTGACTCGGCTTGTTCATTGCCTCCATATACCTTGTCTCAAGAAGTTCAGGAAGAGATGAAGGAAGTCGTTAAAGCTATGGGTCTAGAACTTGGTGTTGTAGGTTTGATGAACGTCCAGTTGGCTTATCAGGATGGTTTGATTTACGTGATCGAGGTTAACCCTCGAGCATCACGTACAGTACCGTTTGTTTCTAAAGCTATTGGCACTTCATTGGCGAAGGTTGCTGCACGTTGTATGGCAGGTAAAACCCTGGCAGAGGCGGGCTTTACCGAGGAAGTGGTGCCTAAGCACTTCAGTGTCAAAGAGTCTGTTTTCCCGTTCAACAAGTTCCCATCTGTTGACCCGATCCTTGGCCCTGAAATGAAGTCAACGGGTGAAGTTATGGGTATCGGTGATACCTTCGATGAAGCCTTTGCTAAAGGAGTTATTGCTGCAGGTGGTGTATTGCCGAGCGGCGGTAAGGCGTTCTTGAGCGTGAGAGAAGTTGATAAGGAAGGCGTAATTGAAGTGGCACGCCTGCTTAACGAAATTGGTTTCGCTTTGGTCGCAACCTCCGGTACTGCGAAAGCGCTAGCAGAGGCAGGCTTGGAAGTTGAGTCTATTAATAAGGTTCAAGAAGGTCGTCCGCATGTTGTTGATGCCATTAAGAATGGCGATATTGACCTGATTGTTAATACTACTGAAGGTAGACGAGCCATCGCAGACTCTGCTCAAATCAGACAATCTGCTTTGCAGAAGAAGATTGCTTACAGTACGACTCTTGCTGGTGGTGATGCAACTGCACGAGCTATTCGTTTTGGTGCTGAGAAGCACGTACGTAGACTTCAAGACTTACACTAGAAAACTCGTTTATTTTATAACCCGGAGCTAATGCTTCGGGTTATTTTTTTCAGCTGTTTATACAGATGGCTCTTTTTTGATAACTCGAATTAATTGCTTGTTGATGATGAGTATAAGCGTGACTGAAAGAAGAGCTCTCACTAAATATGGTAAAAGAATAAAGGAAGGAAGATGAATCGAATTCCAATGACTGTTGAAGGCGAAAAAGCCCTTCAAGAAGAATTAGTAGAATTGAAAACTGTAAAGCGCCCACAGGTTATCGAAGCGATTGCCGATGCGCGTGAGCACGGTGATCTAAAAGAAAATGCTGAATATCATGCAGCGAGAGAGCAGCAAGGCTTTATAGAAGGTCGAATTCAGGAGCTGGAAGGTAAGCTTTCAAACTCCCAGATTATCGATGTTAAGTCTATCCCTCATACAGGAAAAGTTATTTTTGGTACCACGGTTTCATTGATCAATATCGATACGGATGAAGAAGTTCGTTATCACATTGTTGGTGATGATGAGGCTGATATCAAGGCAGGCAAAATCTCTATTTCTTCACCAATCGCTCGAGCGATTATTGGTAAAGAAGAAGGTGATACCGTAGGCGTTCAGGTGCCTAGCGGAATCGTTGAGTATGAAATTGATGAAGTGCTTCACGTTTAATCTTGATCATCTTTTAAAAAGGCTGAGGTTAGCATTGACTTCAGCCTTTGCCTTCCTGGTTAGTTACTAATCTATTAAGCCTAATTCAATAGCTAGCTTAATCATGGCTTTTAGGGCAGCCTCTTTCGGAAAGGGATGGTCTAGGTTTGGTGACCCAAATCTCATTAGTTTAGGGAATGCATCGTAGGACATATCCCAATGATGTGCGTTTAACATGGCTAGATCTGCTGACATGCCGGTCTTTATTTTTGCTTGAGCTTGGGTAAGCTGCATATCATTATGAGCGTCGTATTTGTTTAACTCCATTACGCCCTGCATTTGAAAATAAGGTACTTCCAGCGCTGTTGTCGAACCCGTGATGTTAAAAATAGGGATGTCTAAAGAATCAAATAATTCTCTATTCTGATCTAGGAAGGACATTCGCGCTTTAGTTGTCAGATCATATACCGCCTCTTTTACATTGTATTCATCCATACGTCTAAACGTGCCAGATTTGAGGTTTATTGCGGGTGAAATGAGCGATAAGAAGCTTGCTAATGCTTTTTCAACTTTAGGGATGTCTAGGTTCTTAATCGAGTTATATATGTCATCCGCTAAATAGGAGCCACCGATGGCTCCTCCCCAATTATAGATACAGCGAATTTTGTTTTTTAAATCGGGGCGCTGCGCGAGCAGTTCGTAGATATCGGGAGCACCTTTGCTGTAACCAATTAAAAATATATCTCCGGGTGTCTTTTGTTCGGACGGTGGGATTGTTGTTGTGTCAGCTGCTAATCCGGCACCGTGGTCAATCGCGGCGATCAAGTCATCAATATTAGAGCTGCAACCGCGCATAGGGTGATTGTCTGCTCGTATAATCCTTATACCGAGCTCGTCCTGGATTTTAGGGAAGGCGTTTTGAAAAGCCCTAACAGGCAACATGCCATTCAACAGACCGGGTGAGAATATTAGCGTAGTATTACGAACTCTATTTGTGCTCTTAAATTCGGGGATTTCCAGTTTCCATTCCCGTATTTCATCGCCCCTCAAAAACTGTTCTGCAAGTTTTTGTTTGTTTGGTCGCTTGTCTTTGCGGCCAAGTAGTTTGGTTTTATCTGCTTTTTTTAAAGCAATATTGTCTTGAAGTGCTTCGGTTAGAAATATATTTCTCCATCGAATGCCGCACCAGCGCTTAATATAAGGGTGCGCATAGTTTTTACGGTCGCTTTGTAGAATCAATCTAATATTCGTAATTAGTTGTTCGTAATCGCCTTTGTTCTCCAGTGTTTCGAGTAGATTCAGTTGTTCCTTATTCATTATAAGATCAATGTTCCTTTAATGTCTCAATATGTTGAATAGCGATCATTATATAATAGAATAGTTCGAAGTCGAACTCTTTGGTCTTTAAGTTAGCGCGTGTCGTCACAACACGAGAGAATTATTTAATAGAGAGTCTTATTCGCAGTGAAGTCTTCCTGAATAAAAAGAAAGACGTGTTCGATAAAATTTTGGTTTGTGTTGTGTAAAAGAGCTTATTGCCCTTTTAATAAGTGGATGCTTTCCTCAGCGAAGCCAGTTCCTACCTCTGCATAGTAGTTGAAAGCAATATCGGCACCTAAACCCATTAGCTCTTTTTGTTGGTCTTCATATTGTGCAATGACGGAAATTTTTCCTGAATAAGAAGTATGCTTCAACTGATAGATAATGTTCTTCATCTCGTTGACTGAAGGCAGGGCTAACATAATTAGTTTTATGTCGCTTAATGGGGCCTGTTCCCAGAACTCAATGTCATCACCATCACCGCATATAATATTAATGCCTTGTTCCTTGAACCCCTGTGCCCGTTTTGGGTCAAGCTCAACACCGCAGATCTTCCCGGGGAGATCCCTTTCTGCTTCATGATAAGCGCCTTTTCCAACACGCCCCATGCCGACAATTAAGACTTCTTTGTCTTTGATAGGTAAAAAGGTTTGTTGGGAGGTATCACAAGGACGTTCAAAACGCGAGAAGGCGTCTTTTTTGTTTGCGTATATTCGATGTGCAAACTTGTAAATAATTGAGCTAAATACCATCGAATGAGTTGTCGATAGGGCGATGATGACCAACCATTCATGGCTTAGCCAGTTTTGATCAACACTTAAGCTGGCAACGATCAACCCGAATTCGCTGTAGTTGGCTAGCAAGAGTGCTGACAAGAAGCTGGTACGCAAGCGTAAGCCAACCGCATTAAACACAAAGAAGAAAAGCAATAACTTGATGGGGAGTAAAATAGTCAAGCCTAAGGCGACGAGCCACATTTCCAAAGTTGGTAACGCGGTGAACCCGATAGACAAAAAGAAGCAGATTAGGAAGAGGTCTTTGAAGCTCATTAACGACTTATAGAGTTCGTTAGATTTAGGTAAGCCTGCGAGTAGCATGCCCATGACTAGTGCACCCAAGTCACCCTTCATGTCGACAAGCTCAAAAAGCTCCGGGCCGCCAAGTGCAAGTAAAAAACCGTAGAGTGGGATCAACTCTCCGTGACCGCTGGAGGCCATCATTCTTTTTAATAAAGGGCGAAGGAACCAAAGGCCAAGCAAGCTAAATGCCCAAAGGCTTGGTGATTTGCCGGTTGCAAAGAATAGAAACAGAACAGCCGCAATATCTTGCCAGATTAGTACGCCGACAGCGAGGTCACCGTGTTTGGATTTTAATTCCGCATTGTCTTCCAAAATCTTAATGACGCAAACAGTGCTACTGAAACTAAAAGCAAAAGCGATAATGGCGCTTTGCGACAAACTGAGATCAAATAAGCTGTGGCTGAGGGTAGTTGTGCAAAGAATTATCAAAGGAAGTAGGAGTATCATCCACCCACTCATATGAATAAAGGTTCCGGACCATAATTGTGGCCTCATAAGCTGTCTGAAATCAATTTTAAGCCCGATGGTAAACAGCATTAGCGTAATGCCAAGGTCTGCAAGCATCTCAAGTGTCGGTTCTGGCGTAACGCCACTTGCATGGAGCAAGAAGCCAGCAATTAGATAACCAACTAAGGGTGGGAGTGTGATTTGTTTCGCAATGAAGCCAAATATGAAGGCAACTAAAATCCAGATGATGCTCATATTGCTTATTTACTTCTCTTAAGTCGATGAATGTTTGGGTTGCTAATTGCTTCGTATCTTAGGACTTTTGGCTAATACTCTTGTCTAACAATATAACTGGCAGAATACCCACTGCAACGATGATTAGTGCGCTCAAGGCGCTTTGCTCAAGTAACTCATCGGAAGCAAATTGGTAAACCTGTGTAGCCAGTGTTTCAAAATTAAAAGGCCGTAAAATTAGTGTAGCAGGCAATTCTTTCAAACAGTCTACAAACACGACAAGCATGCCGGTAAGAGCACCCCGCTTGATAATGGGCAGGTGTACTTTAAATAGTGTCGATAAATAATTATGGCCAAGTGAGCGCGATGCCATGTCCATGCTTGGTGTTACTTTAGATAGGCTGGACTCTACGGACCCTGAAGAGACAGCTAAGAAGCGAACAGAATAGGAAAATACAATTGCGAAAGCCGTACCGCTCAAAATCAATCCTGTTGAGAAATCAAAGTGCTCTCTCATAAGACCGTCAAGGGTATTATCGAAGGCAGCAAAGGGAATGATAATTCCGATCGCAAGCACCGCGCCTGGTATGGCGTAGCCTAGGCTAGAGAAGTTGACCAGGTGCTGAGTGAGCTTATTGGAATTTAGTCGTTTGCTGTAAGTAAGTACGATGCCTAAAACCAGTGTGGCAAAGGCGGCAATACTGGCTAAAACAAAACTGTTTAGTGCGTACTCTATAAAATTGCTGTGCCAGGATATTTCAAAGTATTTGACTGCATAAATCGTTAGAAGTGAGAAGGGAAACAGAAACCCTAACAATACCGGTAAGAAGGCGACTGCGAATGCCAGATAAGCCCTTATTCCATATAGCTTATGGCTTGGAATGGTTGAGCCTTGGTTGCGCGACTGGTATTGCTTTTGTCTGCGTCGAGAGTAGCGTTCAGAGCTAATAAGAATAACCACGACAGCCATCATTAGTAAGGCTATCTGTGCTGCACCACCCAAGTTGCCCATGTTCAACCACGTGTCGTAAAGACCCGCTGTTAAGGTTTGGACGGCGAAATAATCTACCGTTCCAAAGTCGTTAAGTGTCTCCATTAGTACTAAAGACAGGCCAACCGCAATAGCGGGCCGTGCAATGGGTAAGGATACTCGATAAAAGAACTGGAAGGGCGTAGAGCCTAGACTGCGTGAAATGCGATAGAGGGAAATCGACTGCTCAAGAAAGGCCGCGCGTGCCAGCATGTAGACGTAAGGGTAGAGTACTAGTGACATCATGATAATAGCTCCCCCCATACTTCTGATTTCGGGGAACCAATAATCTCTGCTGGTCTTCCAGCCAAATAGCTCTCGAAGCGCTGATTGCACGGGGCCTGCGTATTCCAGAAAATCAGTGTAGGTATAAGCGATGACGTAAGCGGGTACGGCAAAGGGGAGTAATAAGGCCCAACTCAGCCACTTTTTGCCGGGGAAGTCGTACATGGAAATAAGCCAAGCTGAGCCAGTTCCAACCAGAAAAGTTAGGGAGCCAACGCCAAGCATAAGAATCAGCGTGTTTTTCAGATAACTAGGTAAAACTGTATTAAGCAGGTGCGGCCAGGCGTTTTCCTCTGGAAAAAGAGCGAGGTAAGCCACCGCAACAATCGGGAGACCGATAAGGGTTGCGATAATGAAAGATGAAATGAACCAGGGACGCTCTTGAGCGTTTAGTCTGAAATTCAAGAGTGATAAACCTTCAAAGTATTCGAGTTACGCCGAGCTGAGCAAGATACATTAAAAACGAAAAGCGGCATAGTGCCGCTTTAGTTTATTTTTCTAAAAGCCATGGCCTTAGCTTATCTAGAGTCATTATTCATCGAAGGCAACTTCATCAACTAACTGTGCTGCACGCTTTCTTAGATTAGCAATATCTGCGAGTGGCAGTGTATCTGACTTGAAGGAACCCCAAGACTTTACCAGGCTCGATGGTTCAACCTTAGTATTAACCGGATACTCGAAGTTTTGTTCTGCATAGAGGCTTTGCGCATAGTCCTGTGTTAGGAACTCCATTAGCTTGATTGCACTTTCTTTGTTTGGTGCGTGTTTAGTAAGTGCTACGCCACTGATATTCACGTGGGTGCCTCGGTTGCCTTGGTTAGGAAAGGTTAGGTGGACAGAGTTTGCCCAAGCAACCTGTGCTTTGTCGTTTAACATTTTGCCGAAATAATAATTGTTGCCAAGTGACAGGTCACAAATACCCTCGTTGATTGCTTTTACTTGTGCTCGATCATTTCCTTGAGGACGTCTCGCCAGGTTGTCTTTTACACCTTGTAACCAGGTTTTTGCTTCTGCTTCGCCGTGATGAGCGATCATTGATGCGATCAGCGCAAGGTTGTAAGGGTGCTTGCCGCTTCGGGTACAGATACGGCCTTTCCAGACGGGTTTGCTCAAGTCTTCATAGTTTTGAATGTCAGCTAGGTTAGCGCGCTCTTTTGACGCATAGATAGAGCGAGTACGTGTCGTTAAACCAAACCAACGGTTTTCTGGGTCGCGATATTGTACCGGGACATTCTTTTGTAGCGTTTCTGATTCAACAGCTTGAACCAAGTCTTTGTTGGTCACTTCCATTAAACGGCCAATATCGACAGTGAAAACTAAATCGGCAGGGGAGTTGCGTCCTTCACGAGTCAGGCGTTCAGCTAAACCTTTCTTAGCAAAAACTACATTAACCTTAATACCGCTTTGTTCGGTAAACTTATCGAACATAGGTTGAACCAGAAAGGGCTGGCGGTAAGAGTATACGTTAACCTCTTCACTGCTTGCTGAAACAGTTGTCGTGAATAAGGAAGAGAGAGTTAGAAGGGTGACGCAAATAAAGCGAGACAGAGCCATAAATAAATATTCCTAATATAGTTTCCATAAAGTAATGCGAATCATTCTTAAATAAAAAGAATTGTTAGTCAAGAATTTAAAGCATTTAACTTGATGGCTATCAAGTCAACTAAGCGATAAAATGCCATTTAAATATTGAGCTTTGGAGTAAAAGAGCGCTAATGAAGAGTTTCTCCCGCTTGCTACTAGTCGGACTGTTTGCTTTCTTAACGGCTTGTGCAACCACAGATTATCAAACGCATTATGGTTGGTTTATGGCGGAAAACTCTGCTGGCGAACTTAGACAATTTAGAGTTTATTGGCAGTCTGTTCGTTATGAAGGTTGGACAAGTGACGAGCTTCGCCCAATGCCGGTAGTGATTGAGGCGCAATGTAGCGAGCGGAAAGTTCACTTGTTTGACAGCTCGTTTGGCCCCGGCCGCCGCTGTAGTGATCGCCAAGGTGAAGGAATTGTTTTCTGTGGTCGTTCAGAAGTTGATGTGAATCGACGTGGCTTAGAGATAGAGAATAACTCCCTATGTGCAACGATTACCGATAGACAGGGCTCAAGTAGTATTCTGGATTTGGAGGGAGAAGTCCTCATTCACATGTCTTGCCGCCCAAAACGAACACAAAAAATACGAGGCGGTAAGAAAATAAATATAGATTACCTGCTTAGTTCTCAGCAGCCTTATATCGTCTCTACCAAGAAGGTAAAGGGCGGCGATATTGAGCAATTAGTTCCCGAATTATTCAACCACTCTTCTGTCTGTGACCCGGATGCCTAATATTTGATGGAAGGACGACTTTACTTGGTTACAAATCTAACTGCTAATTGATTAGATCTTGATCTATATTTAGAGTGTAAAAGCTATTTTTGAATAGATGCTAGTGTGACCGGTTTGGCATTGATAAGAAACAACCGGGTATTGTTACCTGAGCTTACATAAGCCAACGCTACGTAGTGGTGTTGCCTGAAGATATTGTCAAAAATGTAAGGAAGATAACTAAAAGACCAGCTTAGTAGGTATTGTCATGTCGACAAATCGTTTAAAACTCGAAGTAAATGCGCTGAAGGAAGGCATGTTCGTCGCGGACTTGGATTGTCCGTGGCATGAAACGCCTTTTCCTCTACAGGGCTTTTATATTCGTATGGATGACGATGTAAAGGCTTTGAGCGAATACTGTAAATTTGTTTATGTTGACGTGAAGCGAGAAAAGGTCAAAACGGTTCATGCGAATCACGCTGTGCCTAGTTCTGAAAAAGGTAAAAAGGGTATCTCTGGAAGTTCCGAGAATAACCCCGAAATAGAACTCCCTCCCATTGTTGTCAAAGCTCCTCATCACTATGAAGCAAGCGTCTCCATTAACAAAGAAGTTGCCCGCGTAGAAAAGCTTCATCGTCATGTATACGATGCGATTGACCAGGTGTTTCTCACTGTCGAGCAAGGTGGTGATGTAAGCATTAAAGAAACCGAGTCAGTTGCTAAAGGTATGGTCGAAAGCGTTATTCGTAATCCCGATGCCCTGGTTTGGCTGTCTAAAATGAATGAAATAGATGCTTATAGTTATCAGCATTCGGTGAAATCCTCTATATGGGCTTTAGTTTTGGGGCGTCATATGGGCTTGAAGAAGGAGATGCTGGAAACCTTAGCTTTGGGTGTTTTATTGTCGCATATTGGTAAGGCTAGAGTTGCGCAAAAAGTACTTGATGCCTATCCGGACCTTGAGAGTAGCCAACTATCAGCCTATCAGCAATATGTTGAAAAGAGTGTCGAGTTACTAACTGAGATAGAAGGTTTACCTTCTGGCGTTGCATCAATTGTTGAATTTCACCAAGAAAGACACAATGGTACCGGTTACCCGAAAGGTGTGACGGGTGAGCGCATTCCTTTGTTAGCTAAGATTGCCGGTTTGGTTGATTATTATCAGGAGTTGATTACACCGCGTGATGACGAACTGGGTATGTCTCCTTATGATGCTGTTGCCCGTTTATACGAGCTGCGTAATATCGCTTTTCAGAAAGATCTTGTTGAGCGCTTTATTGAAGCGGTAGGCGTATACCCTACAGGTACATTGGTTGAGCTAAGTTCTGAGGAAGTGGGTATTGTAACCGGGCATAATGAAGATCGCCGCTTACAACCGAAAGTAATGGTTGTACTCGATGCTCAGAAGCGAGCAATGAAGTGCGGTAAAGTGGTAGACCTAAAAGAGGTAAACCGCGATAGAAATGTTTTAAGCATTAAAGACAGTTTACCTAAGGGAGCTTACGACATAGATGAGCAGCGGTACCTGTTATCCGGTGCAACCTCTAAATGGAGTTGGCGACACTTGGCATCCTCATTCGCGTCTGGCTAATTTGTTATTCTCTTCTGGGCGAGCAAGCCTAATAAAACTTGATAAAAGGCAGTTTGATGATTCACACTGCCTTTTTTATTGGCTGAAAGAAGATAAGCGATGGCGAGAGTGTATTGTCAACGGTGCAATAGGCCTGAAAAAGTTTGCTTGTGTGCATCGATAAGCAAACAGAGCAACACAAGAACTCTGATTATTTTTCAGCACGATGACGAACAAAAGAAGCCGCTTTCGACTGTGCCATTAATCCAGCAGGGGTTATCTGGCGTAGAGGTGCTGAACGGCCTAAGATTTGACCGAGAAAAATGCTTCTCTTTGCTAGCAAAGCATGGCGCTTGCAGCCCTTTGCTGTTGTATCCTGAGTCGCTATCTGATGACGAAGAACATCTTGTATTAGATCTGAGCGATCTAGCTTCACCGCTTTTAAAGTCGCTACAACAATATGATTCGCTAGTTATCCTCGATGGCACCTGGAGGAATACCCGGGAGCTGGTTTTGGTGAATACTTGGCTGCAAAGTTTGCCGACACTCGCCCTGTTAAATGCCGGGAAAAGTCGCTATCGTATCCGCAAATCGACACATGAGTTTTCATTATCAACAATTGAAGCGGTCGCAAAAGTGCTGCCCCTATTGGATGAAAATATTGATAGCGAAACTTTGTTGAAGCCTTTTGAGAAAATGATTGATCAGCAGATTCAATATATGGGAGAAGAGGTCTTCCTGCGAAATTACCGATAGGATGCAGAACCCTTTCTTCGAGATAAGCGGATATTCATTCCTTGGTGACTTGAAATTCCTTTGCCTAACCCCAAGATAGAGCACTCCACTTTACCTCTCTACTTACAAGCAGGCACTAAACAAATCATGCAAAACGCTCTAGAGATTCGCGGCTTAAACAAAACTTATGGTAATGGTCATGTCGCTTTGCAGAATGTCAGTGTCAGTGTCGAGCAGGGTGACTTCTTCGCTTTATTGGGGCCTAACGGTGCGGGGAAATCAACGACACTTGGTATTGTTTCTTCCTTGGTTAATAAAAGTTCTGGAGAGGTCAAAATATTTGGCCACGACATCGATAAACAGTTGGTTAAGGCAAAGACCTGTTTAGGTGTGGTGCCTCAGGAGTTTAACTTCAACCAGTTCGAGAAGGTCCGTGATATCGTTATTACTCAGGCTGGTTATTATGGTATTCCCGTTTCAGAAGCTGAGGAAAGTTGTGATCATTATCTGAAGAAACTGGGCTTGTGGGATAAACGGAATGAACCATCCCGTATGCTCTCCGGGGGTATGAAGAGAAGGTTAATGATCGCCAGAGCTTTAGTGCATAAGCCTAAATTGCTCATTCTTGATGAGCCCACAGCGGGTGTAGATATCGAATTGCGACGCTCAATGTGGGAGTTTCTAAAGGAAATCAATGAGCAGGGTACGACAATTATCTTAACGACGCACTACCTGGAAGAGGCGGAAGCGCTATGCCGCAACATTGCGATTATTGATCAAGGGAAAATTCTGACAAATACCAGTAAGCAATCTTTATTACAGCAATTGCATCTGGAAACCTTTGTGCTAGAACTTGATAAACCCATGAGCACTGTTCCTTTGCTAGAGGGCTTTGAGGCAAGACTTAACGAAGAGGGCCTGCTAGAAGTTGATGTGCGCAGTGAGCAAAATATAAATGATCTTTTTTCCAAGTTGGACAGTTTGAGTATTCAGGTCAGGAGTATGCGTAACAAGGCAAACCGCTTAGAAGAGTTGTTTTTGGATTTGGTTGAGAACGCCAAAACGCAGGAGGAAGTGTAAGATGAATGCGCATCAGGTATGGGTCGCTTTCTTGACTATTGTGACCAAAGAGGTTCGTCGCTTTACTCGTATATGGGTACAAACATTGTTGCCACCGGCGATAATGATGGCTTTGTACTTCGTCATCTTTGGCAACTTGATTGGCCCGAGAATTGGTGACATGGACGGTTTTGACTACATGGACTTTATTGTTCCCGGCTTAATCATGATGTCAGTGATTACTAACTCCTATGCTAACGTAGTGTCCTCTTTTTTTAGCATGAAGTTTCAACATAGCATTGAAGAAATTCTGGTCTCACCTGTACCTAACTGGGTAGTCTTGTCCGGTTATGTGATGGGCGGTGTTGGTCGCGGTATATCTGTTGGTCTGATCGTGACACTACTGTCGCTGGGTTTTACCGATTTACGTGTTGAAAATATCGCCGTAACGGCCAGCATTGTTATTCTGACGGCTATCCTGTTCTCGATAGGCGGTTTTATCAATGCGATTTATGCGACAAAATTCGATGACATATCGATAGTGCCAACGTTTATATTGACGCCACTTACTTACTTGGGGGGTGTTTTTTATAGTATCAGTTTGTTGCCTGAGTTCTGGCAGGGGGTCTCCCAAATTAACCCTATACTGTATATGGTTAACGCTTTTCGCTATGGTATTCTTGGTGTAAGTGATGTCGATATTGGTATTTCATATTTGATGATTTGCGGATTTATCGTAATAGGCTTTTCTTATGCGCTTTACTTATTGAATCGCGGAAAAGGCATAAGAGCGTAATATGATTTTGCCTCTAAGCTAATATATAAGAATCAGTACATAGCGTAGTTTTTTCACTTTCAGAACTTAGGAGTAAAAAGTGACGGATGCTCATCAAAGCCAATTAGGTAAAGGGACTGAATACGATCAAAGCTATTCACCCGAGATACTTTTTCCCTTAGACCGAAAACAAAATCGTGAAAGTCTGAACCTGAGTGCTGATATTCCTTTTCATGGTGAAGACCGCTGGACCTGTTACGAGCTGTCCTGGCTTAACTCAAAAGGTAAGCCTCAGGCAGCGATCGCGTACTTTAGCATTCCATGTGATTCGCCATACATGATTGAATCGAAGTCTTTTAAGCTTTATTTGAACTCTTTCAACCACCTTTCTTTCAAAGATGCTTCGGCTGTAGAGCGATTGTTAAGTAAAGACTTAAGTGCTGCGGCCGGTGGAATCGTTTCTGTAGAGGTTCTTGCATTAAAAGATACAAGACATCATGTGGCAGAGAATTTATGCCAGGGAAGTTCAGCAGAAGAGTCTTTATATGCTAGCGCAGAGTGTATTGATGAAATAGATGCGGAAGACTTTGAATATCAGCCGAACCCTGAGCTACTCAAAACGGTGCCAGGTGGGGTTGAGGTGAACGAGACGCTCTACTCTGACTTGCTTCGCTCGAATTGTCCTGTGACGGGGCAACCAGACTGGGGGACTGTATTTATTCATTACGCGGGGCAGCAGATAGATCGCGAGAGCTTACTAAAATATATTGTATCTTTTAGGCAGTGTCAGGACTTTCATGAGCATTGTGTCGAGCGAATCTTTATTGATTTACTGCAATATTGCCATTGTGATTCTTTAAGTGTTTATGCGCGCTACACTCGCCGAGGTGGCTTGGATATCAACCCCTACCGCGCAACAGCAGATCTTAAGGCGAGAACGGAGAGCCTGAGAACTCCAAGGCAGTAACGAGCGTTATTGTGTTAGCTGTCTTTTAGTTTCTCAGTTGCTTTTTCAAGGGCATGGACGATAGCGTCTTTATTAGTGTCGTCTATTTTTCCGGTATCCAGATACATCGCAAACCCTTCAGCTTCATGCTCTATGAAGCTCTGACCGGCACCGATATCGCGTCTAAGGTCAACGATTTGATAAATCGGAACGGGTCTAGCGAAGCCTTTAACGGTAATCTCTCCCTTATCACGACACATAACCTTATCTTTTATCAGAGAGAAAGTTTCGTAAGAAACCAGGATTTCGCCTGGCTCTGATAGTGCTTCCAAGCGAGAAGCCAAGTTAACTTCCTTGCCGATAATGGTGTAGTCCATGCGGTTTTCAGCGCCAAAATTTCCTACAGTGCTGAAGCCCGTACTGATCCCAATCCGAATTTGCAGTGGCGTCTTGATTCCTTGGCTCTTCCACTTTTGACGCAGTATCTTCATGTGCTTACGCATCTCAATTGCCATGGAAACACAAGCCATCGTATCTTCTTTAGCGCCACGACTGGTTGGGTCACCAAAGAAAATCATAATACTGTCGCCAATAAACTTATCGATTGTGCCGCCGTATTTTAAGGCGATTTGCGACATTTCGTTGAAGTAGTTGTTCAGCAGCTCGGTCAAACCTTCGGGTTCCATTTCTTCCGACAGCTCTGTAAAACCTTTGATGTCAGAGAAGAAGATAGATAGACGCTTGCGCTGTGTTTCCAGGCGCACGTCACGTTCGCCGGTAAAAATTGACTGCCAGACTTGTGGAGATAGGTATTTAGCAAGCTTGTGAGAAAGCGATATAGACTGCTCTCTTTGTGTCTGAATCTGGTGCTTGGCCTTATGTAAGGCTTCGGCTTGTTGGTGGGTATAGTAAGCAGTAACCGAGACATAGACTGTAGCGCTAATACCGGCCACTAGATCGACAATCATTGGTGCGTGAGGCGCGAAGTCAAGGCCGAATATCATGGAGGAAATAATGGTGGAGGTAAGTAAGATTAGGTTGCCTTTGAGCCAGGTCGACATACCTCCAACGACGATGAAGCTAAAACTCGCCATGAGAATATTGAATATGGTTGCCGTCGGGCTGAAGTCAATTAGTACAATAATGACACCGACCAAAGCGCCATCTATTAGTAGTGTGTTCTCACGTGCTGCAGCGCTTTGCTCTAGCTTTAAATGTCTAATAACAAAGTAAAGAAGGTGTGGCCATAACATGGCCGCAGGAATAAACCAGATCAAGTAGTCGTGGAAATGTCCTTCAAGAACACCGACCGCCATCGTGATACTAGACGTCAAATAAGCCAAAACCCTGCCGTTGTATGCGGGCATGACTGACGGTGGCGTATCTATTTTGTCGGTGGAGTGTTGTGTCGCCTTATTCTGTGTTGACGATTTTTTATTAGATATTTTCAATGGGATCATTTTTTCATACATCTCTGATAAGCAGCAAAGGTTATCAGTTCCCTTATATATAGACAAATTTTGCTTACACTGTTTTAATTTCGTTCTTGGGAAATAGCGCTTGCACTAAGGTTTCGTGATCTAAATGTGGTTATATCATTATGTTCACCTGAAAAGAATAGTGCAGGTTAGGTAGCTTATATTAAAGCAGGAGATACGCGGGTATGAATGAGCATAAAACAATTGATGAGGCGGGCTCTCATGCGGTGTTGGAAATATTGAAGTCCAGGGTTTCTCATCCTCGCTTGAGTGCTCCAGCCCCAAGCCCTGATCAAATGGAAACTGTTTTTCAAGCAGCGCTTAGGACGCCTGACCATAAATGCTTAAAGCCATGGCGATTTCTTGTGATCGAAGGGGACTCGTTACATCGTCTGGGTGATTTGTTTTGTCAGGCTGCTGAAGCGAATGAGGGAAAGCTTAGTGAAGCGCAAGAAAATAAATACCGCTCAATGCCGCTTCGAGCGCCCAAGATCATCGTTGCTGTGTCCAAAAACATCGAACACCCTAAAGTACCTTTCGAAGAGCAGGTTGTGTCCTGCGGCGTTGCGGTGGGTTATATGTTGTTAGCGCTTCAGGCGCAGGGCTTTGGTGGTATTTGGCGTACCGGAGAAATGGCATTGAATGGCGACGTGAAGCAAGGCCTGGGTTTATCGCTCGAGGAGTCTATCGTGGGCTTCTTATATATTGGTACACCGCTTGCCGAAGCCAAAAAGTTAGCGCCTGTTGCTAGTAAGGATTACTTTGTCCCATGGTAGTGCTCGGCGATTTTCCTCTGACTATAAATTGGGTCAACCCAGGTGATATCTTCGCTTGTTCCCTCAAAAAACGGCAAATCTAAAAGGATAGGAATTGCCGATCTAAAAAACTCCATAAAACCATAAGTATTTGATTTTTAAGTATTAAAAAAATATTTATTGGTTGGCATCGCAATTGCTTTATCTAATCGTAGAAACTTTATGATGAAGCAAGTGGGAGTATCGATGTCGATTTCATTCAGCAATGCATTAGGAATTCACGAACAAGCGCTGGAGTTACGTGTTAACCGTGCTGAGGTGTTGGCTAATAACTTGGCTAATGCAGATACACCCGGATTTAAGGCAAGAGATATAGACTTCAAAGCGGTCCTGGGTAATGAAATGGCTAGCCAGGGAGGCGCAAAGTCTCTCGAGATGGCGACCACGAACGGACAGCACTTGCCTCATGCTAACTCGAGCGGAAGCAATGAGTTGCTTTATCGAACGCCCAGCCAGCCATCTGTTGACGGTAATACCGTTGATACCCAAGAAGAAATGGCAGAGTTTATGAAGAATACCTTGCAATACCAATCCAGCTTCCAGTTTTTGAATGGCAAGTTCAAGTCACTAACCAATGCGATTCGGGGTGAATAAATATGTCTCTTAGTCAGATTTTTGATATTGCCGGATCCGGCATGGCTGCTCAATCTATTCGCTTGAATACCACTGCTAGTAATATTGCTAATGCAGACAGTGCGGCAAGTAGTATTGATGAAGTATATCGCGCCCGAAAGCCCATCTTTTCGGCTGTCCAAGAAGATGCCATGCGCCAGGCAGTTGGTGGGGATTTCTTACAGCAGACGCCTGAGTCGGTAGGTGTTGAAGTAAAAGGGATTGTTGAAAGTGATGCACCTTTGGATATGCGTTACCAGCCTGACCACCCGTTGGCTGATGAGCAGGGATATGTGATGTACCCGAATGTAAATGTCGTTGAAGAGATGGCTGACATGCTTTCTGCTTCTCGAAGCTTTCAAACCAATATTGATGTAATGGATGCGGCAAAAACAATGATGCAGCGTTTGTTAACGCTAGGTCAGTAAGGGGCTAAATCTTATGACAGATATAAATACAACGGTGTCTTCTGCTGATGCTTTATCAGACTACCGCTATGAACCGACGACCAAAACACAAGGTTCGTCTGATCTAGGTCAGAATGAGTTTATGGAGTTGATGATTGCCCAGATGGAGAATCAAAGCCCGCTGGACCCTCAAGATAATGGTGAGTTCATTTCTCAGTTAGCAGAGTTTAGCTCTCTTGAAGAAATGCAGAAACTAAGTTCGCAAGTAGAAAGTTTTGCAACCCAGTATCAGTCTAGTCAGGCTTTGCAGGCTTCTGCAATGGTTGGGCGAACGGTTTTGGTGCCAGGTACTGAAGCTCCCATGGCGGCAGACGGAACAATTAGTGGATTGGTTGATCTTGAAGCCAGTACAGGTTCATTAAAGGTAAGTATCTTTAACGGTTCTGGTGAGTTGGTTAATCAGGTGGATATGGGGCAACAACTTGCCGGTTCTGTACCATTCTCGTGGGATGGAACAAATAGCAAGGGGGAGCAGATGCCCTATGACAATTACACGATCGCTGCTGAATCGAATCAAGGAGGAGATGTAAGTCAAATTACGACCTTGCTTTCCGCCAATGTGAGTAGCGTATCGATCGGGACTGGTGGTGCCATTTCGCTTAACTTAGCCGGTATGGGCGCTATTCCTTTAGAAGATGTTAGAGAGATTAACTAGGCATGAGTATGTGTCTGGCGTGCGAAATAATTGTAATCATTACGACAAAAAGAATCAGAAGAGAGGTGTAGTATGCCGTTTAACGTTGCATTAGGTGGGTTGAGAGCATCCTCCACGGACTTGGAAGTTACGGGTAATAACATTGCGAACGCGAGTACTGTTGGTTTTAAGCGTTCGCGTGCCGAGTTTGGTGATGTTTATTCCAATAGTTTTTTCGGCAGGGGGGCTACCTCAACGGGAGACGGTGTCGCAGTACAAAATATTCGACAGATGTTTGGTCAGGGTAACGTAAGCCTTACTGACAATAACCTGGACTTAGCAATTACCGGAAAAGGCTTTTTCGTGCTTAGTGATCAGGGTGAGGCCAAATATTCGCGTGCTGGTCAGCTAGGTGTGGATAAAGATGGTTTCATGGTCAATAACACGGGTATGCGTGTCCAGGGCTTTCAGGCTGATGAAGGTGGGACGGTATCGGGAGTTCTGGGTGATCTGGTTGTTGATGCGAATGATCTGCCTCCATCAAGATCAACTAATGTCGAAGCAGCTTTGAATCTGGATTCTTCAGAAGAAGCTTTGACTCAGAGTGGCACAACGATTAACTCGAACGGTGCAACGGATGTTGGTGTAGCACAAGCAGGAATTGTGAATGGCTATGCGAGTCAGGATATCGAAGTGACCTTTCCGGATGGCACGTCGCAGACCATTACAACGACTGCGGAATCAACTGCCGGGGCAATTGCATCTCAGTTTTCGCTTTTAGAAGGTGTGGATGCGACTGCTAGTACCAGCTCTACAATAACCTTAGCTGGATATGATAATGCCTCAGGAAATATGAGTATTAGCTTAAACGGAATTAGTTTCCAGCCAGCCGGTGCAACAGATGCATTGCAATTGGCCGACTTGGGAACTCGTATTAACTCGTCTGCGTTGGTGGGGGTTACCGCCGTCATAGATAGTGCTACTGGTGATTTGCAGATTATTCAGGATCAAGGAGCTAACTTGGTATTCGGTTTTGCGGGTGTCTCGGGCGATAGTTTTGAGGTTCTTGGGAGTGATGCCGCGGCGACGCCGGTAGTGCTTGACCCTGATGCTGTTCCTGCCGTTTTGAATGCGACTGTAGGTGGTGGAGTTAGCATTGTACTTGACGAGGGGGTCGTTGCGACCAACTTAAGTGCCTCAACGCCCGTCATTACCAACTTTACCGGTGCGCCTTTTGTTAATAACCAATTTTCACCAACGGATCCTGGTACCTATAACCACGCGACGTCAACGACTATTTTTGACAGTCTTGGTAACTCTCATGTTTTGACCATGTATTTCGTTAAGCAGCAGTCTTCGTTGTCGGGAGAAAATACCTGGCAAATGCATGTGCAGGTGGATAACCAGGATGTTGGAGATCCATTAATTGGAACAGATGCATCGCGAGCGACTTATAATTTGGTATTCCGCGATGACGGTACTTTAAATGAAACATTGTCAGATGATGTTTTGATTTCTAATTGGGACCCTTTAGATAGTCAAGGCAATCAAAATGGGGCGGCACGACCTTTGAATGTTGTGGATGGCGGGGTTTTGCCGATTCCTCAGCCGCCAACTAGCTCAAACTTTGAGGTAGATGTATCATCGTTTACTCAGTTTGGTAGCCCGTTTGCTGTAAATGACTTAAGTCAGAATGGTTATACCACAGGTCGATTAGTCGGTCTGGATGTCGATGAGTCGGGTGTCATTCTGTCTCGTTTCTCCAACGGTGAGTCTTTGGTTCTAGGGCAGGTAGCTTTGGCTAACTTCAATGACGTAGAAGGCTTATCACCTGATGGCGATAGTGTTTGGGTGCAGACTTTTGCTTCGGGTGACCCGATTGTCGGGGCGCCTGGTACGGCGTCTTTGGGTCTATTAACGGCCTCTGCAGTTGAGCAATCGAATGTTGATTTATCTGCTGAGCTGGTAAATCTGATTGTTGCGCAGCGTAACTATCAGGCCAACTCCAAGACCATTGAGACGGCCGATACAATCCAGCAAACTATCTTGAATATCTAGTACTGAATTTCGCTCATAGCCTTCCTTGTTTGGGTTGGCTAGATAATTGCAGAGCTTAGGCTAAGGCGTTTGCAGTGTCCGTTTCTTTGACGCTGCGTATTGTTTGATCCTAATGGTGAAGTAAATGGATAAAGCGTTATATATTGCAATGAGTGGTGCCAAGCAGAATATGCTGGCGCAGCGCGCTCATGCCAATAATTTGGCAAATATTAATACGACGGCGTTTAAAGAAGATTTCGCTCAGGCGCGTGCTATGCCGGTGTTTGGCGAGCATCATCCATCGAGAGCCTATGCCTTGACCGAAAGGCCGGGAACAAATTTTGAGGCGGGTCCCCTGAATCAAACCGGCAACCCTTTGGATGTTGCGGTAAAGGGTGATGGATGGATTGCGGTTCAGGCCGCAGATGGTTCGGAAGCCTATACCCGGGCAGGCGACCTGCAGGTAGATGTCAATGGGCAGCTAAGGGCTGGCATTGGTTTGCCTGTTTTGGGTAATGGTGGTCCAATTGTTTTGCCGCCTTCGGCAACTGTTGAGATTGGTGCTGACGGTACGGTTTCGGTTCTTCCTTTGGGTGGTGGAGCTGTTGGCTTAGCGGCGGTTGATCGAATTAAGCTAGTTAATCCCGACCCTGATATGATCGAAAAGAAAGAAGATGGTCTATTGCATATGAAGGGTGATGAGCCACCGGCAGTTGCTGACCCGAACATCAAACTGGAAACGGGGTTTCTGGAAGGTTCTAATGTAAATGCGGTATCGTCTTTAACAGATATCCTATCTCTATCGCGACAGTATGAGCTTCAAGTTAAATTAATGAGCCAGGCTGATCAAATTTCTCAACAAACGGCACGTTTGTTGCAGTTCTCCTAGTAAGACCTGAAAAACGTCATAAAAGCGGCACGTAGTTGCAGATTTATAGAGTGCTGATTTTTTGACTGCTTCGTTAGCGGTATTTGCTTACTAGCTTTAAATAAGGGGTATCACAGATAGCCCTTAAACGCTTCAGGTCTGATTGATTCGCAGTAGAATTTCAATTTGGGAGAAGCATCATGCATCCAGCTCTTTATGTCAGTAAAACCGGTCTAAGTGCACAAGATATGTCCTTGACCACGATTTCCAACAACTTGGCGAATGCTAGTACGGTTGGCTTTAAGCGTGATGAAGCGGTTTTTCAGGACCTGTTGTATCAGGTGAAAAGAGAGCCAGGTGGCTTGAACTCACAAAACTCTCAATTACCATCTGGTCTCCAGCTCGGTACGGGTGTCAGGATCGAAGGGACGACTAAGCAATTTACCCAAGGCTCCTTAGAAGTGACTGACCAGGCTCTCGATTTAGCCGTTAATGGTAGAGGCTTTTTCCAAGTTATATTGCCAGATGGCTCGACCAGTTATACCCGAGATGGGCAGTTCCAGGTTAACTCAGATGGCCAAGTCGTCACTGCTGGTGGCAACCTATTAGAACCCGCCATCACTATTCCACAGAATGCTTCTTCAGTGACGATCGGCGAAGATGGCATTGTATCGGTCAGTATTTCTGGTGAAACCACTGCACAGCAAGTTGGCCAGATTAATACGGTCGACTTTATTAATCCCCAAGGTTTGAAAGCGCTAGGGAATAACCTGTTTGCTGAAACTGAAGCCAGTGGTAACCCTCAAGGGGGCACGCCGGGCTTGGCAGGTTTTGGTGAGGTTAAGCAAGGCATGCTAGAGCAATCGAACGTAGATACGGTGCAAGAGCTGGTCAGCATGATTACTGTCCAGCGCGCCTATGAAATGAACTCAAAAGTTGTGTCTACGGCTGACCAGATGCTCCAGTACATTGGGCAGAACCTGTAATACGCGCTTAGTTGTTTGAGGGGAAGGTGATTATATGAGGCAGATTAATCAAGTATTCAAAGCAGTGCTAGGCCTGAGCTTGGTCGTGTTGACTAGTGCATGCAGCATCATGACTCGTGAGCACCCTTTGCCCAATGACCCGGCTTACGCTCCTGTACCTTCGAGTGCGCTGAAATCAGGTGAAATGGTGACGGGGTCGATCTATCAGGTTAACCGAAACTTTAGTATGTATGGTGATCAGGTTGCCTTAAACGTTGGTGATATTCTGACGGTTACCTTGCAAGAAAACACCAGTTCATCCAAGTCAGCAGATACCAGCTATGACAAAGATGATGAAGTGACTTTTAATGAGGCAACCATTCTAGGCAATGTTATTCAAAAACATGGTTTGAGCCTTTTGACTAATCCTAGCTTAGAGCGAGCGTTTGATGGTAAGGCATCTAGTGATCAGAGCAATAGCTTGAGCGGTAGTATTTCAGTCACAGTTTCAGAAGTTTTGCCAAATGGCATTCTTCGAATTCAGGGAGAGAAGTGGCTGCGCTTGAACCAGGGAGATGAATATATTCGTTTAACCGGTTTGGTGAGGCCGCAAGATATTGGCACAGATAATACGATCCCGTCTTCTAAGGTTGCTGATGCTCGTATTGCCTATGGTGGAACAGGAGATTTTGATGATGTTAATCGTCAAGGCTGGTTGTCCCGATTCTTCAACAGTGAATGGTGGTTCATGTGATGTCTTATAGTGTAAAGGCTTCTTACAAAGCTACTGCAGCGGGTATCGCTTCTTTAGTTAGCTCGTTCTGCCGCTCCAGTTTATTGTTGCTGGGTTTTGCTTTGGTTAGTTTTGACGTTAGCGCGGATCGTTTAAAAGATATTGCCAATGTACAGGGGGTTCGTTCGAATCAGCTGGTTGGTTATGGTTTGGTTGTCGGTTTAAGTGGTACAGGAGATAACACGCCTTTTACTAGCCAGACCTTCCGCAACATGATGAATAAATTTGGTATCACCATTCCTGAAGGTGTGGATCCGAAGTCAAAGAATGTAGCAGCGGTTTCAATTCATGCAGAGCTTCCGCCTTTCGCTAAACCTGGGCACAAGATTGATATCACAGCCTCATCGTTAGGAGACTCCAAGAGCCTTAGAGGTGGTAGCTTATTGATGACTCCGTTAAAGGGCGCAGATGGGCGCGTTTATGCGCTTGCTCAAGGCAGCCTTGTCGTCGGTGGTTTTGGTGCTGAAGGTGCCGATGGCTCCTCTATTCAGGTTAACGTTCCGAGTGTGGGACGGATTCCTAATGGCGCGACGGTTGAACGAGCCATCGCATCTCCTTTTCATCGTGGCGACACATTAACCTTTGATTTACATCGCCCGGACTTCACAACGGCGATGAATTTAACCAAGAAGATTAATGACTTGCTAGGGCCTAATACAGCGTACGCCAGCGATGCAGCTTCGATTACCGTCAAAGCCCCTCGCGATGCATCTCAGCGAGTTAGCTTTTTGTCGATGCTCGAAAATATGAATGTTGAAACAGGGGAAGAAGCGGCGAGAGTGATTATTAACTCTCGTACCGGCACCATCGTTGTCGGTCAGAACGTTAAGGTGCTTCCAGCTGCGGTTACCCACGGAAGTCTTTCGGTAACAATTACTGAAGACCCTGCAGTCAGTCAACCAAATCCGCTTGGAGGTGGTCAGACGGTTGTCGTACCACGCTCCGATGTTGATGCAGAACAAGAACCTAGTCGAATGTTTCAGTTTGGCCCTGCAGCGACGCTGAGCCAGATTGTTCAAGCGGTTAATCAAGTTGGTGCTGCGCCAGGAGATATCATGGCTGTACTCGAAGCCTTGAAGCAGGCTGGTGCCTTAAAAGCAGATTTAATTGTTATATAGAAAGAAATATAAGCAAAGCCATGTGGAACCTTAGAGGTTAGTGATGAATAGCGCACTGATGAGTCAGATAAATAATCCGATGATGATGGCGACTGATAATATAGGGAATCAGTTGCAGAACAGTGCTGCCCGTTTTAATAAGCATACCCAGGGCTTAAATGACTATAACAATCTCAATGCTCTGCAGTCTCTTAAGCATCAATCCAAGACAGATAGAGACGGCGCCCTAGATGCTGCCGCCAAACACTTTGAATCGATATTCGTCTCGATGATGATTAAAAGTATGCGCGATGCTAATAAGGTATTTTCTGAAGGAAACCTATTGCAAAGCAACCAATCAGACTTTTATCAGCAGATGTTTGATAGCCAGATGGCAGTAAGCTTATCAACTGGTAAAGGTATTGGTCTGGCTGAAGTGATCAAGCGACAAATGTCAAAAGGCGTAGGTGGTGAAGAGTCAGATTTAAGTTCCTATCCATTAACCTCTCAAGACAAATCTTTTTCTCTGAAAGACTATGCGCGCCAGCCATTTGTTAGCGCAGAGAAAATTGCAAAGATTGAAACGGCAATGAATCAAATTGATCAGACGATTGCTAGCCTGGACTCAGATAAAGTTGCTGAATCAAGTAAGTTAGACTTCAGTTCTCCCGATCAATTTATCGCTTCTCTTTATCCCTATGCTAAACAGGCAGAGCAAGAAACAGGTATTGATGCTCGTCTAATGTTGGCTCAGTCAGCACTGGAAACTGGTTGGGGTAAACGAGAGATCTTAAATTCTGATGGTAGTCCTAGCCATAATTTATTTGGTATTAAGGCGCAAACAGGATGGACGGGTGACAGCACAAATATAACGACGACTGAATATCGAAATGGTGTCGCAGTGAAGGAGCGCGCAGACTTTAGGTCTTATTCGGGTTACCAGGAAAGCTTTTCAGATTATGCGCGTTTTTTGAGTACTAATGCCCGATATGAGCAAGCGCTCGAGAAAGCGGGTGATCCGTATGACTTTGCACACGAGCTACAAGATGCCGGCTATGCAACCGACCCAGACTATGCCAACAAGATTAATCGTATTATTGATCGTTATATGAATATTGATGAACTTTCTAGTCTGGACCTTGGCTCTACCGCAAGCAAATTAGGAATTGGAGGCTGATATGCCAGATCTAATCGGTATTGGCCTTTCAGGTCTACAAGCTCATCAGACAGCCTTATCGGTCACGGGTAATAATGTTTCTAATACCAATACACCTGGCTACAGTCGTCAGGAGGCCGTGTTTGTAGATAATAAATCTATTCTTACTGGTAGTGGTTACACTGGTCAGGGCGCGAATATTGCCACGATTCGTAGAAATGCAGAGGATTTTATTAGCGAGCAGGTTCGTGCCGATACAACCGTTTATCATGAACGTGATGCAGTGCTTACTCAAGCAGAGTCGATCGATAACTTGCTTGCCAGCACGACAACTGGTTTGACGCCTGCTATGACTGCTTTCTTCCAAGCCTTCCAAGGTGGCGCTGATGACCCAACCTCTATCCCTCAGCGACAGTTATTATTGACGCAAACCGAAGGTTTGGTTTCCAGGTTTCATGCATTGGACAATCGACTTAATTCTCAGATGGAAAATATTGACGTAGAGCTGGCGGCCTCGGTTGCTGCGATCAATAGTTTGTCTCAAGGTTTGGCCGAATTGAATCAGTCTATTGCTGTTGCAATTGGTGCAGGGCAGGGTGATTTACCCAACAATTTATTAGATGCTCGGGATGAAGCTTTACGAGAGCTATCTGAATACGTAAACGTAGCAGTTTTTCCTACAGGAGCAGATGGTCAGGTCAACGTATTTGTGGGAAATGGTCAGCCTCTTGTTTTAGGAAGCTCTTCAAATCAGTTGGATGTGACTTTAAACCCTAGTGACACTGAACGAAAAGAAATTGTTATGCAGGTTAATGGTCGCTCTCAGATAATTAGTAATGAGCTGACCGGCGGAAAAGTAGGTGGGCTTCTAGACTTTAGAGACAATGAACTTACAACAGCAGTTAATAGTCTCGGTCGTATAGCTATGGTTTTGTCAGACACCGTCAACAAGCAGCATGGCTTGGGTATGGATCTGGAAGATAATTTAGGCGGCCTATTCTTTAGGGATGTTAATGAGGAAGTGTTGGCACGAAGCCGCGTTCTGGGAAATAGTACCAATGCTGAACCTCAAGATCATAGTATGCAGGTTAACATCATTGATGCGACCGAGTTGACAACCAACGATTACGACCTGAAATTTGAAGGTCCATCGAGCAACGATTATACCCTGTTCATCGCAGGTACAAATAATGTTGTGACCAAAGGGATACTACCTGGAATTTTTCCGGCTAGTGTTGAAGTCGATGGTTTTCAGCTGCAGTTTAATTCCGGCACATTCAAGGTTGGTGATCGTTTTGTTATTAAACCCACAAAAAATGGTGCAGAGGATATAGGCGCAGAAATTGACAGGGTTGAAGCGATTTCTTTCGCCGCCCCAGTTCGTGCGGATGCTAACCTGGGTAATACCGGTAATGCGAATATTAGCCTTGGGACCATGCTTGATGTAGAGAGCCCGCTGACTAACGCAACCTTGCCAATCTTTGATACCGAAGGGCAGTTATCTCCACCCTTGGAAATTGAGTTTATTACTGATACCCGCTTTCAAGTATTGAATGTGTCTGACCCGGCTAACCCGATACCGCTTACACCAGCGATGAATAACCTATTGTACAACCCAGGTATTACTAATACGATTTTCACCTCTGACCCGGGAGAGATGCGAGTTTCGGCATTGGGAAGTGATACGTTCCAGGTTGGAACGCCAGCGGCGAGTACTGGCACTTTGGTAAATGGCTTTGGTGCTCAAAACTTAACTATCTTGAACCGCGATACTGAGACGGGTGTCGTTAGCTCGCAGGTACTAGGAATAACCGCGAACAGCTCTGCAAAGGAGATCGCTGATAGTTTACAGGCCGTTCAAGGAATTCAGGCAAATGCTTATACCCAGGTTCGTTTGGATAATTTTGTTGATGCGGCCAATGGTACGGACCTGGGCTTCGTCATTAATGGCGAAACCATTACCATTCCGGTAGGTAGTATTTCGACTCAAGATGACCTGGCTAGTTTGATTAATGAAAACACGACTTTGCAGGATTTGGATATCTATGCTGTAAGTGATGGCAATGACGTTGAAATTCATGCCAGTAACGGTATTGATATTGTTGTGTCGGTCACTGGTGCAGCAGGTGACAGTGTCAATGTCAGTGCTGTGGATCCTTATAACCCGGGCGCATTTTCAGCGGATACAGAAACGGTGATAGCGGGAAATGGTGTTTCTGTCGGTGGCGCGGTTGACGTAACACTTGCGGATGGCATCAGCTTTACCTCTGACGTCGATAGTGTTTTTGAACGGGCACCCGTAGGGCAGTCAACTTACCTCGGGTTTCAGTTCGAGATTAAAGGCCAAGCTGAGGCGGGTGATAGTTTCAGAATAGATTACAACACAGGTGGTGTCTCGGATAACCGCAATGCTTTAGCCATGGCTGGGTTGGAAAGTGCAGGGACGGTTCAAGGTGGTGTGATTAGCTATGGTGAAGCCTATTCACAGATTATTGAAGAAATTGGCACAGTAACAAATCGGGCACGTCTGGAAGCTGATTCTGCGAAAGCCTTATTGGTTCAGTCTGAAAATAATAGAGAGTCTATTTCTGGTGTTAACCTGGATGAAG
The DNA here is from genome assembly GCF_001634935.1 of Oleiphilus sp. HI0043. Lineage (NCBI taxonomy): Bacteria > Pseudomonadati > Pseudomonadota > Gammaproteobacteria > Oceanospirillales > Oleiphilaceae > Oleiphilus > Oleiphilus sp. HI0043. The sequence goes on from NZ_LWEY01000335.1 coordinate 42,035, forward strand.
AGGCAGGTAAGCTGGTGCAGTTTCAGTCTGCTTATAACGCTTCGGCACAAGTTGTTTCGGTCGCCAGAGAGCTTTTTGATACGCTATTGAATGCCTTTAGATAGAGTTTAATTGAAGATAGAGTTGGGAAAAACAGGGGTGGTCTAAGTACCATCAAGTGACGCTTATGAGAATATCAACGCAGCAGCTTTTCAACCGTGGTCTGGAAGCGATTCAGGATGTTCAGTCTGATCAGCAAAAGACACAGTTACAAATATCAACGGGCAAGAAAGTCTTAACGCCCGCCGATGACCCGGTTGCTTCAACGCGAATTTTAGAGCTGAATCAGGAGCTGGAACTAAACTCTCAGTTTCAACGGAATATTGAACTGGCTCGTGGTCATTTAAACTTGCAAGACGACTTACTTGGTAGTATCAACTCAGTTGTCCAGCGTATTCGTGAATTGACGGTGACCGCAGGGAACGGTGTTCTAAACAAAAGTGATTTATCGGCGATTTCAACCGAGGTGAAGGAACGCTTGTCGCAACTTGCGGGTTTGATGAACTCACAAGATGCCAGCGGTGAATATTTATTTAGTGGCTTTCAGGGTGGTACGGAGCCCTTTCAGCAGAATGTTTCGGGTACTTACGTTTATCAAGGAGATGAGGGGAGACGTTTTGTTCAGGTCGAGCCAAATGTTACAATTGCTTCATCTGAAAATGGCAAACAAATATTTCAAGATATTGCTGTTGATAAAAATACCTTCTATACCGCTGCAAACCCTCATAACCAAGCTGTACCAGAAGCCAGAATCACGACGGGGCAAGTGATAGATCAAGAGCTTTATGACCAGTTTTATCCTGGTGATATGATAGTGACTTTCACCTCGCCTTCAGAGTTTAACGTGACTGACAAAGCGACGGGTAGATCTTATCTGGCCAATCAGGCTTATTCACAGAATGATCCGATTGTCGTCAATGGCGTTCAATTTGAGATAACCGGCACGCCTACTGCGGGTGATAGCTTCTTTATCGAATCAACTGAAAAGCAGGGCGTTCTGTCAACGATTGAGAAGTTTATCTATACCTTGGATAACTTTACTGCCACAGAAGAAGGTCGAGCGACTTTTGATGCGAACCTGGAAAGTGCCTTGATAAACCTGGATAGCGCTGAAACCTCTATTCTAGAAGCTCGAAGCCAGATTGGTGCACGTCTGAACACTGTTGAAACAACAGAGGAACAGCTTAAGGATGTGGAGCTTCTAACAGAGCAAACTCTGAGCGACCTAGAATCGGTTGACTATGCGGAAGCAGTCAGTTTGTTGTCTTTGCAGCAGTTCACTCTGGAAGCTGCCTACTCTTCTTACTCCCAGGTGTCCTCGCTTTCCTTATTTGATCGCTTATAAGGCTGTGGCCTTTAAGCTTTCTTCTTTGACGCTTTGCTCCAGATGAGCGATGCAAGCCTGTAAGGTTCGGCTTATCTGAGTTTGATCCCTAATCATGGCTAGTTTTGGCCAGGTGCAGCGTTCACCCATTTTCAAGATATAGTCTCTTTCTGAAGGGCTGGGGTTCTTCATGAACTTAGCATACCAGGAAGGCGGAAATTCAGGGTGGATATTGATATCGCCCAAATAGTCCTGATCAAGCATCAAGGAGGCGTGATTTAGCCACGAGCTCCAAGCTTGGGAGTGAAATCGACGCTTGCCCAATTTAAGTAGCGCCTTGCCTTGAGAGAAGCTACTGCTGACCAATAGGTCGGCAAGGAAGGCTGCAAAACCATCTTCCTGACGTTGAGAGACAAAAGGCACAATATGTGGGTTGGCCTGGCTGACTATAAAGTAGTTTGCATTGTGAAGTCGGCTCATTCTTTGTCTTGGAATATCGGTAGCAAAAGAGCCGTCATACCAAAGCTCTCCTTTCAGGTAGGTTTGCTTTTCCCCGCGGGCATTCTTCTCGTAGAGCTGGCAAGGAGGAAATAAGCCAGGGACAGAGCAAGATGCTTGCGCTGCGGATGCGACAAAAACACTTGGTGCAGTTTGGTAGTTCAGAATTCTTGGCTTTTGGCCTGTTCGGGCAGGTGAAATTGTAATGCTTACGTTTCGGCCGGTTTTTTTAAAGGCTTCTTCAAAAGTCATTAATCCGACGTTGTGTTCAACGCAGCTGCGCAGTTGCTCTGGGTCGAGTAATGATTGCTGTTGCCAAATACCTTTAAGCGGTAAACGCTTCAAAGGGCTGTAGTTACTTTCCTCGGGCTTACCTAGAAGAGTAAGTACTTCCTTATTTGTGTGAGTAGCCAGCATGCCCGCCGTGATTGCTCCCATACTGCTACCAGATATGATGGAGGGGAGGAGCTTGTGATTGATGAGTGTTGCGACCACGCCTATATGATAAATACCGAAGGTTCCACCGCCACTTAGCATTAAGGCAGGGCGACCAAAATTATGCTCGGCCTGTTTGAACTGGGCGAGCTTGTCTTTTGTCGAGATGCTATCGATCTCAGATTCGCAGAGTATCTTTAACGCTTTATCGATCAACTTTAAGTAATTGCTAACGAGGGTCTTGGTTCCTGTGTAGGCGGGTTGATAGAGCTTGGGTTTACTGAGTTCCGCGGTGGTTCGATACAGGCTTTCCTGAATATAGGGAATCAGCTTCAAATAATCTTTATTTTCTAGCAGTTCAGAAATTGTTTGATAATGTCCCTGCAGCACTTTGTATGGGTAGTGTTTAGACTCGGGTTTTTTTTGCCAGTCATAACTGCCGTTAAGCTTATCGGCTTTCGAGGCAGCGGTGAGCCATTGCTCATAAGTTTGTGCCTCGCTCATAGTTTGCTGCAATTTGCTTATATCTGACATTTTTGTGTTTACGCTTGTAAGCTAAAAAAATATATTTGCCTATCGCATAATCAATGTCAAACGCTTATTCCTGAGCATTGATGTAAATCAATAGGCTTTTAACGCTGATAATTTAGGGGTAGGATGCTTGTGAATAATTATCATTAATAGGGAGAGACTCGTGTCTGATATCTATCAGTTCAGTGCTAATAATATTAAAGGAGAGGAAGTTCCTCTTAAAGCGTATCAGGGGAAGTTGCTGATAATCGTCAATACGGCAAGTAAATGCGGATTTACGCCTCAGCTCAAGGGGCTTGAGGAGCTGTATTTGGAGTATAGCGAGAAAGGGCTAGAGATCTTAGGCTTTCCATGCAATCAGTTTCTAAAGCAAGACCCAGGAACAGATAGTGAGATTAGCGAGTTTTGTTCTTTGAACTATGGGGTTACGTTTCCAATGTTCTCCAAAATAGAAGTAAACGGCGATAATACTCATCCCTTGTATAAATACTTAAAATCAGAAGCGAAGGGCTTGATGGGCTCTGAAAAGATAAAATGGAATTTTACCAAGTTTTTGGTCGATCAACAGGGCAAGGTTGTTAAACGCTATGCGCCCAATACCGAGCCGAAAGACATGGTGAAAGATATCGATGCAGCGTTGGCGCCTTAGCCTAGTAGTTTCTTTATCGCAGGAAGCAGGCGGTCTTTGGTAATGGGTTTGATGATCCAGCCATTCGCGCCTGCTGCTCTGCCTGCAGCTTTTTTCTCTGCTTTATTCTCGGTGCTAACAATGAGTACAGGAACACCCTTGTAAGCGGGGAGTGCTCTAATAGCTGCAGTGAGTTGTATGCCATCGAGTTTTGGCATATATAAGTCGCTCAGTACCAGGTCAAATCGTTCTGCTTTGGCTGCATTTAATGCGGCTTCGCCATCGACCGCTAGCGTCAGTTCGTGTGGCTCGTCTTGAAGAATGACTTTAAACATGTTGCGCATTACTAATTGATCATCGGCGATCAGGATTTTGGCCATATGTTTCTTGTACCTATTCTTTAATGAATGAGAGTCTCTTACTTCACTTTAGTATAGCCAAATGTGCTGGAATATCTTGTCTCTTAGGTCTTACTCGTTAGATTTCTGATGCGTATCACTTAAGGGGCAATTTGTCGGGTGATGGTTTCTATATGTGCGAGCAAGGCGCTATAAAAATCTCGCTTAAAAACATCTAAAGGCGGAGACTCAATAACCTCGGCAATTGCACCGACAGGGTGAGTCATATGCCAAACGCCGATCAATGCTTGCTGAACTTGCATGAGTAGGGTGAGCGCTTGCGCTTGAGGCAAGTCTTGCTCTGCTTGTTGCGCTAGTAACTGAGCAAACTTATGCATCAAATGGAGTAAGGTCTTTTTGAATTGCAGTGCTTCCTCTACGGTAAGATTACGCTCTAGGATTGTGTGTAAAATTGCACTCAATTTACAATAGATAGGGTTGGCAATTAAGGTGTCCGTGATTAGAGTTGCCAGGGGCAGCTTATTTGGCATCTCTCGAGCCGAGTGAATTAATTCTTCAAGGGTTTCTACAAACAACGCGAGGAACAAAGTCTCTTTATTTCTAAAGTAGCGATATAAAGCGGCCTTAGTAATACCCACATCTGCAGCAATCACATTCAGGTTAAGGTCTTCGTAGGCAAGATCAGAAAATCGTTTTCGTGTAGCATCGAGAATTTGCTGTTTTCTGAGAGCTTTTTGTTCCGGATTATTCGCGCGTTGTTTGATTAAACACATTTTAGGCTTGTAACCATCCTGCAAGTTTTCGTGTGACTGAACGTGGGGATAGTTTACCAGACCAAACACCAAAAATATTCTTCCAGCCAGTGATAACAATGGCGCGGTCTTTTTTCTTGAGCGATTTCCTGACAACAGCTTCTGCTGTCATGGCACCTGCTTTGAATAGTTTTGTGTTAGTCATATTAGCTTCTGATGCAAACTCAGATGCGGTTGCACCTGGGCAAAGTGTGCTGACGGCAATACCTTGGCCCTTAAGCTCTTCATATAGTGCTTCAGAGAAGGACAGCACAAAAGCCTTGGTCGCGTAGTATATAGCCATGTTAGGTCCCGCTTGAAAGGCAGCGGTTGAGGCAACGTTAATGATAAAGCTATTACTCTGTTGTGATAGCTTGGGGATGAGTCGGTGCGTTAGATCTACCAGGCTGGTGACGTTGAGCTGAATCATTTGTAACTGACGATCCAGTGACAGTTCAGTGAATGCACCGCGGTCTCCAAAGCCTGCATTGTTGATTAGGCCGTTTAGCGCCCAACCTTCGTTGATTATTTTGCTAGCTAGCGTTTCGGCACCGTTTGAGTCAGACAAATCAGCAGCGATGATTTGTGTCGAGATTTTATATTGGCTTTCCAGCTTACTGGCTAGCGCTTGAAGGCGCTCTTCTCTGCGGGCGGTCAGAATCAGGTTGTGACCTTGAGCGGCTAATTGTTCTGCGAATACTTCGCCAATTCCGGCGCTTGCACCGGTTATCAAGATGTAGTTCATTGTGTGTTCCTTTATTATTTGAAGTTAAGTTACTCTGGGTTACTTAATATAGAAGAATGAGTTCTTGATGTAAATAACCTAGGGTAACTTAATTGGCATGCGAAATTAATAGGGCGCTAGGGCTTGTAAATCTAGGGGTAAAGTACTTCTACACCGTATTGAAGGACTGCTTGGGTATTAAGTGCTGAGTTACTTGTATTGTGTTGATAAATGGTTCCACCAATATTTACGCTGTGAGAACTGGTGCTTAGCTGAAAGTTTTCAGTTTGATCATAACCATTATATAGCGTCGGTTCGAAGCTTAGAGAAGCCGCGCTTTCGCTATTTGTGACTGATTCACTTAGTTTTACCGAGATGGCTTGTGCGGCACGCCCGCTAATATCTAGCTGAGGTGTATCGACGGATGGCTCAAGGCAAGCGTTACCTTGTAGAGACCCGCTTTTAGGGTCGATGGTGCATTGGCTGTTATCGAGCTTTTTAACTGGCATCGACAAGGTTTGTTGAGTGCTGCCGATAGCGCTGACCGATGCTGGGTCGACTAGGGTCAACTTCACTTTTGCCTTAAAAGATTCAGCTTGTGCGCTTACTGAAAACGTAAAGCATGAAAGCAGTACTAATGCTAAGGGTGCTTTTCTCAAGCCGGTCTGCCTCCACTTTTTATCGCTGATTAAGTCCTGAATACCACTCAAGTATAGTAGCTAGTGCTAAGGCAGCAATGCTTAAAATGTGAAAAAGTGAAAAATATTTATTTCTTGCGCAAATGAAAAAGCTGGGCTATGTGATCGTGGCTTGTGTGGTTAACATGTTGAAAAGTAAGAGTTTATTTTTTTGTTTGAGATGTGTGGGAGGAAGGTAAATGATACCTTCATCGCCTGAAGTCTTGAGCTCTATAGTTGGTGTTACGCTGAGGTTTTTACTTTGAAGGTAGTCAGGATCTATTTTAAGTAAGTAGCTACCTGGTAGGACGTTTTCGAATATGTAAACACCATCGTACTCGGTTCGGGTTTGCTGTATCAGTGAGTCATCGAGTGTAAAAAGAGAGACAGGAATACCTGCTTTCGGTATAAGTTTACCATTGTTTTCAAGCAGCACTTCTCCTTCGAGTTCCATCGCAGTTTGGAAGCCGATACTGATCTCGTTGAGCTTGCCCGAGTGAGAATAGAGCGTGAAATGCTCCTTCTGTGGCTTCAGAAACGGGTCTTCAATTTTTCGGGAATTGATACTGATCGTTTGCATTTGAAGATCAGGAACCCCCCATAAAGAGACATAACCTTCTTCGTTTGTGGCGCTGTTTCTCCAGCTGTTCTTTCCTTTAAAATGTATATTTGGAAGAGGGCTGTCCTGTTCATCAAACCTACCGTTATTGTTGTGATCCAAATATGTGTGTGCGAGCACGCTGGCACTAGAGGCCACACTTTCAGGACTAAGGTAGAGGCTATTATGAGGTTTGTCGTAGGCAAGGGCAGAGCTAATGCTTAAGCCAATACTTTGATGGTCTTGTGTATCAAATCCGGCAGAAAGAGAAAACGAGTATTTGTCCAGACGCCAGCTGATCATATTGTCGAAGCTGTATGTGTCTTCTTCCGATAGAATGTAGCCTAACGAGGCTTGATAACTTACCCGTTTACTTGCTTGATAGTTGGCACTCGATTGGATGGAGTCCAGAACACCTTTCGGTAATATTTTATAGTTAGCTTCGGTCTTGAGTCTCCAGCTATGCCAGCGCCTGGTTGCGCTTAACGTGGTGATAAGAGAGTCTTCCACGTCATCTATATTATTGTGTGAGTAATTGATTAGATTGGCAATTTGGGTCTGACCAATGCGTGTGCTTAAGCGTTTAGAAAGTTGCCATTGTTCCTGTGCATTAGCATATTGAGCATGTTGAAGCTCCAGGTCGTAGGATATATCTTGTGACCAGATATCTGCCCAAAGACCATTGATTCGTAGTTTGCTATCCAGCTCCAGTTTCCCATCCGGGTTCTTATCACTAATGAAGTCTGTATATTTTTCTAAATCAAAGTTGATATTGGTATTAAGCAAGCGGGTCTTGTATGCAAGTGACCATGCGTGGCCGCTTTGCTGGTCAGAGACATATTTCAATTGTCCAAAACCTCCACCAAGCGAAGCGAAAAAGCCCAAGCTTGTATAGAGATGTTCTATCTCGTTGTCTATGGGGGTAAAGCGGCTGAGGGCACCTTGAATGGTGAGATAGTCGTTAAGCCCTGCGTTAAATTCAGACATAAAAAAAGATGAGGACTCGTCAAGCTCCTCTTCCTCAAGGCTAAGCAGGCGCTGGTTTCTATTTAGAGCATAGAGTTGAAAGTCCCACAAACCTTTGGCCAGCATTTGACCTCCGACCGTGATTTTTTTCTGTTCGCTTCGATATTGTCCCTGGGGCCCATAGATACGAATATCAAAGATGTTCTCTCCTAAATAGGTAGAAATTTTGTCAAAGCGATATTGGCCATTGCTAGATGTGCTTGTGAAGTCAATTAAAGCGCCATTTCGATAAAGCTCAACTTCCCAGCCCGGCGGTGCATCGCCTTCTAGAAGTAGGTCACTGCTTTGTTCTTGGAGTGCATTGCTACCGCGCTTTAAGTGGACACCGCTGCCACTAACGGAGCCGGAAAGCAAAGCACTGGAATGACTGTTTACGTCACCAAACTTATATTGATCGATACCCAGAAATAATCGTTGCTCTGGCCCGCTTGCCGCTTTGCTAAAGGTAAGTCTAAGGTCTTGAGCCCCATCTTGGTTAACGTAACTGGTTTGTAGAGAGTGTTTCAGAATATCCATGACACCCTGAACAGTAGCCGAACTGTATTGGCTGATATCTGCCTCATACCTGCCCGTCAGATCGTTATATTTCTCAAAGCGCTCAGCACTGTGTGAAAACTCAATATCAAACGAAGGGGAACCAAGCCAGTCGTATTCATTGGGAAGGTAGTCGTGAGCCGTTTGAGCTTTAGCTTGTGGCTTTAGCTTGGCTCTTTTCTGGGCTCGCAGCTTTTGTGTCACGATTGGTAGTGGACTTGAGGACGATAGTTTAAGTTCAAGTTGCGATACATCCAGCAGTAAGCTGAGGTCGAACCATCGCTCGATGCTTTTTAAATTAATATATAAATCAAAACCATCAAGTGCATACTGAAAATCTTTTGGCCAGGTTTGGCGTTCGCCTTTGAGAAAAACACTTTTCTGATTGATGTCGAGAGAAAAGTTTCGGTCTTCTGAAATAAACCAGCCATCAAGCGACAGCGAATCCAAATTTAGCGTTAGAGGAAAATCCAGAGAATCTATCAACCCTTGTACGGGAATAAATGTATTCTCGGGTGTTTGATAGACGAAAAGAGATTATTCGAGTAATAGCTGATCGTAACTTAATTGTACGATCAGTATATTATCCTCTGCCAACTCAACAGGTTCTGGAGGGAGCTCTGCAAAAGCATGCTCCCATACAGCTAAGTAAACGAGAAAAATCGAGAGGCCGGCATAGCGTGGCATATTAGGTAAAATCCATCTTACGTTATAAGAGTCTGCCAGGTGTCTAGAATGTTATCGTTTGCTCGATGACATTGCTGCCACCAAACTTTTCGTCCTCAGTAAAGCGTAGAAGATATTCTTTTCCAGTTAATGATGCCGCTTGGCTTAAGCGGACTTTGACTAGTCGTTTTAAAGTTGGAGTATATAAAGCGATACCTCGAATAAAGCCTACGCGGGAGCCAAGTTGCTCACCGTTCTTCTCATATAGTTCCACGTTCCCATAGAGAGAAAAATTTCCTTGGCGATGAAGCGAGAAGTGGAGCTCTTCTACTTGCTCGTTTTGCACGATTGGCTGAATGTCAGAGATGCTTGCCGTGGTCGTAGAAGCGCCTTTTCTAACGATTACGGGGATTGCTAGTTTTAATACTGGCTGAACGGCAAGGTTTAGTTGGATATCTTCATCGTTCTTTGGGGTAGCCGGAGAGTTCGCGTCAGCTTTTTGCGGGATCTGTTTAAGTACCAGGTGAGATAGATATTCCCCTTCTGCCAAACCTTTAGGGCGTCGAGCGGCGACACGAATTGTTTGAGATCCACCGGCAGGAATATCAACTCGGCGAGGGGAGTAACGAATCATATCGCCTGCATAGGGCCCACCTTCTTCTGGGTTTTCTATATCAACGATACTGCCGTCTTCTTTCATATACTTGTGCTCGAAGTATATTTGGTATCGTCCTGCTTTATAATCAGTGTTTAGTAAGTCCAAGCTTGCACTTCTTTCTCTGTCTTGTAACACGATGCGCTGAGGGTTAAGAACAAGTCCGGCAGAGACTTGGAATGAGATGAGTGCGGTAAGTAGAATTAATAATGTATTCTTGAAAAGCCAAAGGCTAGATTTGTTTCGCTGTTTCATGTTGGTTCGTATAACGTTTTCGGTCAGTGTTTGTTAGATGGTTTATTATTGCTGGCGCAATAATAAACCATCTAACAAACAGTTAAATACCGAAAAGCAAAGGTCATAATTGAAGAACTGCAGCAGGCAGAATTACCTTTAGCTTTAATACCTGATGCACGTAAGAAAATAGTCTTAAAGCCAAACGGAAACTTAGCTGCTGCGACCAATGCTGATATTGTCGGCGGTCATGCGGTATCGGGTCACTATAGAATCTCTAGCGATACTGAGCAGTCAATTACGATTGATGTGATGAGTACTGAGGACGATCCTAAGATTGTGCTAAAGAACTTTAAGCTGAAGTATCAGGGCGTCACGTATAAAAAACCTCCCGTTACAGGTTTGCCTTCTCCTGGCAGTGGCGAAGACTTATTTATTGGCTTTACCGTGATATTGAAATCCGGGGCCGGTGAAGGAGAGCGCTTCCTTTCTTACACCATCGATGTAATAGAAGAATAGCTGACTCAGTTTAGGTGATTTGCCCTCTCTATATTATAAGCTCACTGCAATGAGTTTTAAGCCTTTGCTAGGGTCGTTTTCTTTGATCTCTGCACAGCTATCTATGATGGTCATTTCTTTGGTTTCTGGGAAACAGTCGCCCAGTTCATCTTTAAACTGCTGATGTGTAACATGCGGATTGTTGAGACTGACAAGTAAAGTGCCATTCTCGTTCAGGCAATCCTTGCACCAGCCAAGTAGTCGCTTGTAGTCCTGCCAGCCTCGAAAGGCCTTTTTTTGGTAGGGCGGGGGATCGGTAATAATCAAGTCAAAGGGGCCGTAAGAAGAAAATTGTTTGCGTGACTTCAATATATCCCGTTTTACAAAATTCGCTTTACCCTGACTGATTCCGTTGAGATTATGATTACGCTGAGCTGTTCGGAGTGCGCCAGCAGACATATCCATATTAATAACTTTCTTGGCGCCACCTTCTAGGGCAAACAAGGAAAATATGCTGGTATAAGAGAACAGGTTCAACACAGACTTGTCCTGTGCATTTTCTTCAACCCATTGCCAACCTGCACGCATATCCAGGAACACGCCGGTGTTTCGGTTTTTTCCTAGGCTCACATGGCTTTTAAGCTTGTCGCTCAGTTTAGCGGTATGCTCAATCGGGAGTTCACACTCGCTTCGTTGGTAGAGAATAGATGTTTCTAACTCAGGCCAACTGCGTGTTTGTATGATGATCGCTGAAATATACAG
>NZ_LWEY01000336.1:0-14531 GCF_001634935.1 Oleiphilus sp. HI0043
TTGGGAGACAGGTAGCTGAGGCGGGTATTTGATTGAAACCGGACGGTTTATTTTTTTACTTAGACGATCTTTAGATTCCTCAATTTCTTGAGTTAGCTTTTCAAGCTTTTCCTCTAGGGCGTTATCATCACCGTGTGATGAGAGTTGCTTGAGTCGTTTTTTAAAGTGACTTTGATCTTTGTAAGAACAGCTGGATATGGCCTGCTGAAGCTTTCTGACATCTAAGGGCATTAGATAAAACCTGGTTCAAAATAACAAAAAATAATAAAGCTAAGTTTTTGATTCGTACGGATTCTAGCCTATTCTAAATAGACGAACCTTAAAACTATTCTGTCAAAATTAGTTGTAAAGAAAATTAATTCAAAACTATAGAAGCTAAGAAGTTATGCGCGTACTTGAAAACATTACCTATGACGAATTAAGAGTCAGCGATTATGCCACATTTACTAAAACATTAAGTGATGAGAATTTGGTTTTATTTGCTGCGACTAATGGCGAAATGCCGCTGAGTGCTTTATCTGTCGATGCTGCGAAAAAGAATGTATATGACGATACAGTCGGCTATGGCATGTGGGCTAGCTCACTTATCTCAACCGCTTTCGACAAAGTCATTCCTGGGCCTGGAAGTATCTACCTGGACCAAAACCTAAGCTTTAAGCGAAAAGTAGAGCTGGGAGACACGCTGACGGTAAAGCTCACTGTACTCCAAAAGCTCGAAAACCATAGAGTGTTGTTTCAGTGTGACGTTAGTAATCAAGATGGTGAAGTCGTGGTAAATGGTGAGTCGACTGTAATCGCCCCAATTGATAAGATATCTGTAGACCAACAATCACTCCCACGAGTACACATCAAGAACTAGGCTTTATTAAATTATAATGGATAAGATTTTTTTAGCGCTCGATTCAATACTAACCCGTTACGAAAATCTTTTTCATAATGCTAATGAACTCGGCTTACCCTCTTTTCAATGCGACCCGATCTGGCCCTCGCCTTGCGCAGTTAGTATCGTCAAAGACTGTCATTACTGGCGCCATAAGGAAAAGAGATCAGGGAATATCTTTGCAAGCCTTGAAGATGCGCTCGAGACCAAATTCCATCCCGATTTCCACGCCTTCTTCGAAAGCTACTGGGCGAACGGAATGCGTGTAGAGCACCCTTTAGTTGATTTTGCGTTAATACAAACGTGGAACGAAGAAGATCAGGAGCGTCTAAAAGAAAATATACTCGGACACTGTTTCGCGAAGCTTAAGAACAAACAGAGCTTAACGCTATTTATCGGCTGCACCGACAGCAATGAAGTTGTAAGTATTGAAAATCATAGCGGGAAAGTCATTTTAGAGCGCCCAGGTCGAAAAGATTATAAAGAGTTGGCTGACAACCTTGAAAGTTTCTTGCTAGCCCTCAACCCTACAGCACTCGAGTACAACTAAGGCGCCTTCATGTTAAGCCATGCTTCTTAGTAGCGCGGGAGCTTAACATTTTCAAACATTTCTTGAACGTCCTGACGATGCATATGGCGGTAGCATGCTTCCTCGACAACCTTCTGAGTAAGATGAGGTGCAAACTGTTGTAGGAACTCATACATAAAGCCGCGCATAAAGGTCCCCTTCCTGAATCCGATATTGGTAACACTTGCCTCAAACAGTCGGTCGGTATCAATCGCAGTCAAGCCGACATCTTTTTGAGTGTCGTAAGCCATGGATGCTACGATCCCGATACCCAAACCGAGTTTCACATAAGTTTTTATGACATCGGCATCGGACGCAGTAAAGACAATATTTGGAGATAATCCAGCCTCTGAAAAGGCAGCATCAAGCTTGGACCTCCCGGTAAACCCTTTCACATAGGTGACAATCGGGAATTCAGCTAGCTTGGCTAATGTTATATCACTATCTGAAGCAAGCGGGTGATTGTTAGGCACGATAACGATTCTATTCCAAGAATAGCAAGGCATCATGATTAAGTCTGGATGATGCTCGAGCGCCTCAGTCGCAATTGCGAAATCCACGGTGCCATCTGAGGCAAGTTCGGAAATTTGAGCAGGTGTTCCCTGGTGCATATGCAATGAAACATCGGGAAAGCTATTCATAAATCGACTAATTACCGTCGGCAGGACATAGCGCGCCTGTGTATGTGTAGTAGCAATCGACAAGTCACCTTTGTGCTCATTATTAAACTCCTGAGCAATTTTTTTAATACTTTCGACTTCTCCAAGCACATCGCCAACAACTTTCAGTATCGCTTCGCCTGCGGGTGTTATCCGTGTTAGGTGCTTACCACTACGAGAGAAAATCTCTACCCCCAGCTCGTCTTCTAGCAAACGAATCTGCTTACTTATACCGGGCTGAGAGGTGTATAAGCTTTGTGCAGTTGCAGAAACATTTAAGTCGTGATGAGCGACTTCCCATATATAACGGAGTTGTTGTAATTTCATTATTATCTCCAGACAGGATCGGGTTACACCAAAATGATATAAAGCTATAGCTAAATATTCTTATTGGAAATAAAAAAACTTAGCTATAGTATGAGAAATAGCATCAAATTGGTGCGCACAGCTTTGTTTAATGTGCTGTCTAAGTTCAATTTGGCTCGAAGTGTTATCAACAGCAAGGCCTCAAAAACGGCCATTTGATTAACTAAGCCTTGTATTTCCCTATCTATATTAGACCATAATCATGGAATTTCTTGCTTTAGGTGATTTTATTACGTACGTGCTTGCCGGAGCCGGTGTTGGTTTTGCGGTTGGGGTGACGGGTGTCGGTGGCGGGTCCTTAATGACGCCGCTTCTTATACTCTTCGGTTTCCCGACTCATATCGCCATTGGAACGGATCTAATTTATGCCGCCGCAACAAAGGCGAGCGGTGTAATTTCGCATGCGAAACAGTCTACTGTTAACTGGCAGATAGTATTTAGATTAGGCTTAGGCAGTATCCCGGCTTCACTTGTTACAGTCTACATGCTGAAGAACCACTTTGGTGATCCGTCCAGCTATCAACACATCTTATTAACTGTGCTTGGCTGTATGTTAATAATGACCGCCCTGGTAATTCTTATAAAACCTCGCCTTACCCGTTCATTTAATCTAAGCAGTAATGAGCGTCATAAGCTTAAAAAATACCAAGGCTTATTAACTGTATTTGCAGGGTTTATTCTCGGTATTTGTGTAACCCTAACGTCTGTTGGGGCTGGCGCATTTGGTGCAGCAGTTTTGATGATGCTTTATCCACGCTTAAACCCCGTTACTATCATCGGAACTGATATTGCCCACGCGGTACCGCTTACGCTCATAGCCGGGTTGGGACATATGCAGCTTGGTAATGTGGATTTCGTTCTTTTAATCTCCCTGCTAGTTGGGTCTATTCCTGCCATTCACTTTGGTTCAAAATTGAGCAAAAAACTACCAAGTGAAATATTGCAGCCAATATTAGCCAGCATCCTATTGATTATTGGGGTAAAATACGCGATCTTTTAGCCAATAACGCACAACACAAATACAGTTGAAGCTATGTCGCCAACATTTAATCTACTTAAAACAAAGTTCTTATCACCGCCATATAACCCAAGCAGTATTTTAAGAAAGCACCTACTAGAGCGGCTTGAGCTTCGGAGTGGCAGAAAGCTGGTGTTGGTTTCTGCACCTGCAGGCTATGGTAAGACAACCCTTGTTTCGCAGTGGCTACATCACAGTAAATCAAAACACTGCTGGCTATCACTTGATCAGAACGACAATCAGGCACTGAGATTTTGGCGTTATTTTCTTGGAGCGCTTCAAAGCTCTATTTCTGAATTCGGAGAAGAAGCACAGACACTGCTTCGGGACGATTCAGCTCACATTGAGGGCGCTGTCACTTCGATAATTAATGAGTTGAATGAATGGGCTAGCCATAATGAGCACCTTGATATTGTCTTAGATGACTTTCATAACATTGATAGTAAGGAATGCCTGAACCAGTTCGCCTACTTTGTCGATTTTCTGCCACCTTCTGTTCAAATTATCATCACATGCAGGTTCGAACCTTCGCTTCCGATCTCTCGTTGGAGTGTAAAAAACTGGGTAGACCAAATACAATCATCAGACTTGGCCTTCTCTATTGAAGAATCTAAAGCTTTTCTTCTTGATTATATGAATCTATCGTTAAGTGATGCGCAAGTAGACTCCTTGTTTGCATCCAGTGAGGGCTGGATAGCCGCATTACAACTTGCAGCGCTATCCGCCGTCTCCACTCCCAAGGCTGACCAGTCGCTCATATCTGTAGATAGGCTTCTTTCAGATGATAGGCATCTGAGCGAATATATTGTGAGTGAAATTCTCTCTCAACAGCCGCAAAATGTTTCAGACTTCTTATTGAGGTCTTCATGTTTACTCCGCTTAAACGCGCAGCTTTGCGACTCGATGCTTAATATCCAGGGTTCTGCGAAGATACTTGACCACCTTTATAGAGCAAACCTCTTCATTACCCCCTTAGATAATGAACATAGCTGGTACCGTTATCATGAGATGTTTAGAGAGTCGCTCCTTCGAAAAATTAAAGTAGAGCAACCAACACTTCTAGAAACATTGCAGAAAAGCGCTATTGAGTGGCTTGTCACGCATGAACAAGCCCATGAAGCGATAGAGCAAGTTGTTCAACTTCAAGATTGGGATCTTTTAATACAATTGCTTGAAAAAAATGGTAACAACCTAATACATGAAGGGCATCACTTACTCGTTTTAGAGTGGCTTCGAAAAGTACCCGAAAAGCTATTTAGCCAGTCTCCCCGCGCGATTATGCTTAAGATCTGGGCATTGTTCTTCAGTAACAAAATTGAAGTGATTGCCCCTTTGCTAGAAGAGCTGGAACTCCTTATTGATAAGCAACGCTTGCTTTGCATTGAAACTAGCGCAAGTGAATTAATTGACTTACATAGTGAGATCTCGCTTATTCGGGCCTATCTGGCTCGCAGCCAGTCAGACCTAAAGAGCGCAGGACAATTAACTAAAGATGTTCTGAAAGAGCTCGATACAACCAAGATGCCCCTTAAATCCGTCACCTATTACGGAATTGGTCTTGATAGCTTCGCTGTCGGTGACCTGGAGTCTGCGGAAGCTGCTTTGAGCGAAGCAATTGAGCATGGCAAGCGAGAGAAGAAATATACCACGGTGCTATCAAGCAGCGGCCTGCTTGGATGGATCTATTTTTACCAAGGTAATCTTGAAAAAGCGTTAGAAACCGGGATTATTAACCAACAATGGATCGATAGCTATCACGACAACTCTCAACCTAGAATAATTTCTTGTTGGCAAAATAGTGCCTTGGCATTGATATATACAGAGAAAGCCGAATTTACTATCGCTCAGTCGTACATCAACCCCTTGCTACGACATTTGGAAATTGGGACAGAGCCAGGCCAGCACATAATCATTCAGTACACCCAAGCAATGCTTTATTTTGCACAGGGCAAATATGTCGATGCTATCGAATGCTTGGATGATGCATGGCATACCTATCAGCACAAACGAGACTCCATCGTTTTCACTCCACCAAGTATCATCGCACTAAAGGCTCGCTGCCTTTTATCAATGGGGATGATAGAGAAAGCTCAATTTGTGATAAATGAACTAAACGAAGAAAGCATTAATGCTGTCCCCTTAAACTATGAGGATATTAACCTAACAAAAGCACGGATTTTTGCGGCGCAAAGTAATTATAAACTTGCATTGGAAGTAATTAACCGTCTTGCTGAACAGACTCGTTCTAAGCACCATGTATACAACCTGATTCAAGTATTGAACCTTTCTGCCTCAATCTACCATAGCCTCCACAACTCAAAAGAAGCCGAAGAAGCAATTAAAGAATCATTACATCTCGCATCACAGGACGGCTTCATCTCTGTTTACACCAATGAGGCTGTTGAGCTTCTTCCGGTTCTAGCACTGGGTGCTGATCCCAGCATACCTGACAGCTATTTGCAGAAATTGAGCGCAACATTAGGATTAAGCAATGAGACCAAGCCTGTTCAACAAGATGAACTGCCTGGCGCAGCAGCATTGGAGAGCAATAAGCAATTGCTAGAACCTCTTAGCTCGCGCGAACTTGAAGTGCTCGGCCTGATTGATCAGGGCTTAGCAAACAAAGAGATCGCTCAGAAGCTAAGCCTCGCACCGGCCACCGTCAAAGCACATATTCGCAACCTATATGGAAAGATAGAAGCAAAGAGTCGTACAGAGGCTTTATCAAAAGCACGAAGCATTGGTCTGATCTAATATACGAGATCATAAAGTGTGATGCGCATCACACTTTATATCACTTAAGCCTAGGCGTAAGCCTTATGGACGATCTAATTAAGCCTGACTAAGCCCTATTATAAACTCATCGAAACAAGCAGTACTAAGTAAAAACTTCAGGCCTTTTACTTAGCGATGTTTGCGTCTTTCAGGTATTAGTTTTCCGATCAGGGCTTCCCTACAAGGCCCGACTTGTGAACGCGGCGAGATGATAGTTCGGCATCATCCGCCGCTTTTTTTTGCCTAAATTTTATAGATTCAGCAGGTTTGCTTAGCCAAACTGTCGACGGTATGGCGGCAATGAATTGATCAAGAGATTACCGTAACGACGGGTGAGCAGCCGATTATCAAGAATCGTCACCTGGCCGGTGTCTTTCTCCGTCCGAATCAAACGACCACAAGCTTGAATCAACTTAAGGCTGGCATCTGGCACGGTCACTTCCATAAACGGGTTTCGACCTTGCGCCTCGAGCCACTCACTAATGCTTTGCTCTAAAGGGTCGTTAGGCACAGAAAACGGTATTTTGGCAATAACAACATGCGTAAGGTAATTGCCTGGCAAATCAATCCCTTCAGCGAGGGAAGCCAAGCCAAACAAAATACTTCGCTTTGAAGAATCTATAAGCGCTTTATGTTTGTTTACCAGCTCCTGCTTTGAGTATTCGTCTTGGGTCATAATATCTTTGCGTAAGACCGGGTCTATTTGATAAAGCACGTCATTCATTTGCTTTCTAGAGCTGAATAAAACTAATACAGCTTGATCATCACCAATCCAGTTTGCCAGATTTGAGGATATTTCCTGAGTGTGCTGTTCAGGGTCTGAAGCTGACGATGTCATTGGAGGAATTACCAGCTTGGCAACTTGATTAAAGTCAAACGGGCTTTGCACTCGATGATAAACACTATCAGCGGGTAAACCTGCTTTGTGAGCAAGTCGGTCAAACTTGCCAAGCGCTGTTAATGTTGCGGAGGTTAATATTGCTGCGTAAGACTTTTTCCACAACGCTTCGTGAAGCAAGCCA
This sequence comes from Oleiphilus sp. HI0043, assembly GCF_001634935.1. NCBI lineage: Bacteria > Pseudomonadati > Pseudomonadota > Gammaproteobacteria > Oceanospirillales > Oleiphilaceae > Oleiphilus > Oleiphilus sp. HI0043. The sequence goes on from NZ_LWEY01000336.1 coordinate 7,289, forward strand.
CCCGCGCTTAATGGGCTACCATGCAAGCTAATATCGGCAGCGTTTTCATATTCACGCAGCATTAACCAACGCGCATTCGGCGGCGCACCTTCTTTTTCAACTTTTCCGTAGAACATCCAAAGCGCGTGCAAACCTTCGGCTCTGTCACACAATGCACCAATAACAGGAAACCATTGCTCCCCTTCTTCTCGAGATAAACCGCAATCTGATTTTTCATCAACAACTTTGTTCATTTCGTTTCGAATATCGTCAAGCAAACGACATAAACTCGCAAACAAAACTTTTAGTTCTTGCGCTGCATCTAAAAGCGCTTCGGGTATAACTCCCTGTGGGAAGCGAAATCGTTTGACACTATTATTGTCTTCTTCATCCCATTGAATTTCCTGAGCAAGGTAATCATAAGTACGTGTAATCCAGTCATGTAGCTGAGTAGATACCAAGGAAATATCCTCAATATTTTTGTGAAGAAAATTACCCTGCGATAAATAAGGTGAAAGCTCCACCATTGCTTTGCTAAGCACCTTGAGCCAGTTATCGGTACTTTTAAGACCGCCTTGAACCGTAAAATGATTGAGTGCCTTATCTGCCAAATGGTGCCCTTCATCCAGTACCAAAATAGACTGCTCGGGTGCTGGCAATATAACGCCACCACCCAAAGCCAGATCTGATAACAAAAGATCATGATTAACCACGACAATGTCAGCATTGTCCCAGGTCTTTCTGCTTTCATAATAAGGGCAAGAATTAAAATAGCTGCAACGGCGCTTGCTGCACTGCTGATTATCAGTCGATAGACTGCGCCAAACTTCAGGTTCGATCACGCTTTCCCAGGTATCTTTGTCGCCATCCCAAGCTCCTGAAGCGTATTTAGATAGATACACCTCTAGCTCAGATTTATCGGTAGAAACGCTATCTTCCTGGGTTAGAAATAGCGGTAACGCAGTAGTATCGCTATTGACATTATCAAGCTGTTGATCCAGCTTGCTCAGACAAAGGTAACGACCCCGACCTTTTGCCAGGGCATAGTTGAAATCAAGGCCGGAGTATTTCGCTAGCTCAGGTAGGTCCTTGCTCATGACCTGATCTTGCAAAGCGGTTGTAGCGGTAGAAACGATAACTTTTCTACCTTGCGCTAAAGCAAGAGGGAGCACTGAAATGCTGTAAGCAAGCGTTTTTCCAGTGCCGGTGCCTGCCTCGACAACACATACTGCTGGGTCGGACTTTCGTGCACCCTGATCATCTTCTTTAATGCTGCCTAAATATTTTGCTATCTCGGCAATCATTACTCTTTGCCCATATCGCGGGCGGAATCCTTCCCTAGAAGTAAACTTGCGATAAGTGGACTGTATGAGTTGTTTTTGACTGTCTGTAAGCATTGGTTAAATAAATAACTATTTTTTAGGCGATTAATAAGGAGAGAATAAAAATATTTCGTTTTACAAAGGCGCGTCCAGCCGCTTGCGCAATTCCTTACGGTAGTTTCTAGGCGAAACCTTCATAAGTTTCTTAAAGACGCGCGAAAAATAAAGCGCATCATCATACCCGAGTTGGTAAGCAATATCAGAAATACTTATGTTTGTTTGCTCAAGTAAAGAACATGCCTGCTCGATCTTCATGTTCGAAAAGTGTTTTAGCGGTGAAATACCAGTCAACTCATGATAGCGCCTGGAGAAGTGGTATTTAGAAACACAGCTAACATCTGCAAGATCAGCAAGACTTAGTGACTTGCCAATATTTTGTTGCATAAAATCCTGTGTCTTTTCGACACTTATACCACCATACTTTTTTGCATCTTCCATCACTGTATGTGCTGTTGAAATCAAAAGATGGCTCAAGAGGCTACTAACGTAGATATAAGAATCCAGGGTAAAACTCGAGCGAGCAATACCAATGAGCTCCCGAAAGCGAGCTAATGTCTGAACGTCATGAGCTTTAACAACTGAGGTATCAGATGCCTTAAATAAATAGCGGTAATAACTATCAGCAAGGTCACCACGAAAATGAAACCAGAAAACTGTCCAGGGTGTTTCAGGGTCAGAGCGGTATTGGTGGGCTGTTTCAGGCGGTAAAATAAACAGGTCCCCTTGGTGAATCTCCCCCTTGTAGTGACTCGTACTTAGATAACCCTGCCCTTCAGCACAATAAATAAGAATATAGTCGTCATGCGCAATTCTCTCCATCTCATGCTTTGCTGCGCTGGGGTAATAACCAATCGACGAAGCAAAGATTTGGCGAGCTATTGGATGAAGCGCGAGCTGTTGCAGAATATGCTTTGGCACACGAATTCGCGTTGCCTGCCTATCCGACAGAGGCCAGTTAGAGGGTTCGCTCATATATAACACTCAGTCAAAAAGCAATATAATCCATATCGATCGCAATTTAGTCAATGACTCTATGCATAATTGTTAGTAGAGTGGCTATCAAATATAAAACATTAGAAATATAAGTTTTACTCGTCTACGACCTTCATTAGCATTCTAAATACTGCATAAAGAATAATAAGGACTCCAATCATGCCTCATCAAGTTCCACTCTTAATCAATGGCGAATTTGTTCACAGTGAAAGCGTGCAAAAACAAAACGTTCTTAACCCCGCGACACAAGAGGTACTTGCAGAGGTCTCATTCGCCACGAAAGGCGAAATTGATCGCGCCGTTGAAGGCGCCAAAGCCGCATTCTTAGAGTGGAAAGAAACCCCTGTCAGTGAGCGCGCTCGCTTGATGCTACGTTACCAGTATTTGTTAAAGGAACATCAGCGTGAGATTGCCGAGATTCTTGCTAAAGACACGGGTAAAAATATTGAAGATGCTATGGGTGATGTATGGCGCGGTATTGAAGTTGTCGAGCATGCTTGCAACATTCCTTCCCTGTTAATGGGTGAGACTGTCGAAAATGTTGCTAAGGGCGTAGATACCTATAGCCTGACCCAGCCGCTTGGTGTGACGCTCGGTATTACCCCGTTTAACTTTCCGGCAATGATTCCGCTTTGGATGTTCCCTATGGCAACAGCCTGTGGAAACGCCATGATCCTTAAGCCCTCTGAGCAAGTTCCCTTAGCGACTGTTCGTTTATTAGAGCTATTCCAGGAAGCCGGGGCACCCAAAGGTCTGGTGCAAATGATTCATGGTGGCAAAGACCAGGTTCACCAACTTATTAAACATCCTGATATTCTGGCGACCTCATTTGTTGGTTCAGTACCTGTTGCCAAAGATGTGTATCTAACAACCACTCGCGAGATGAAGCGTGCTCAATGCTTTGCCGGTGCGAAAAATCACATGGTCGTACTACCTGATGCCGACAAAGACACCGTCATGAACGCATTAGTCGGCGCTACGGTTGGCGCTGCCGGACAACGCTGCATGGCAATTAGCGTGATTGTTTTTGTTGGCGAAACAATCGTCTGGGCAGATGAGCTCGCTGAACGCCTAAAAGCGGTTAAGCCCGGCACTTGGGACTCACCTGATTCAGCTTATGGGCCTTTGATTAGTCCTCAGGCTGTAGAGCGTGTTTCAGGCTTGATTCAAAAAGGAATAGATCAAGGTGCTAACTGCTTGATAGATGGTCGAAACATTGTTGTAGAAGGTTACCCTAATGGCAACTGGTTAGGCCCTACACTCTTCACCGGCGTTTCGACTGAGATGGACATATACCAGGAAGAAATTTTCGGGCCAGTTGTGTCATGCATGAACGTTGAAACGCTTGAAGATGCAATCAATTTGGTTAACAGTAACCCCTACGGCAACGGTACCTCAATATTTACCCAATCTGGCGTTAGTGCACGAAAATATCAGCACGAAATAGAAGTTGGTCAAGTTGGTATTAACCTGCCCATTCCCGTTCCGCTACCTTTCTTTTCATTTACTGGTTGGAAAGGCTCGTTTATGGGGGATTTACATGCTTACGGAAAGCAGGCAGTCCGCTTTTATACTGAGACAAAAACAATTACAGCAAGCTGGAAATCATCTCCTGCGCAAGCACCCAACATGTCGATTAGCTTAAAGTAGACAGATTAATTTATAAGGCCACCTAAAGTATTATATTTTATGAATTACGACTTAAACGAAGATCAGCTCGCTTTCCAGGAAACAGCAAAACGTTTCGCAGAGACAGAACTTGCACCTCAGGCTAGTATATGGGACGCAGCCTGCGAGTTCCCGAAGCAAGCCTTTGTCGAAGCAGGTAAACTTGGGTTTATGGCCATGTACGTGCCAGAGGCTGATAAAGGTATTGGTCTGTCGCGATTAGACAGCTCCATTATTATGGAAGAACTAGCGTCCGGCTGCACCTCTACCGCTGCGTTTATTAGCATCCATAATATGGCGTTTAATATGCTCGCTCGCTATGGGCGTAAGTCTCTGGTAGATCAGTGGTCAGAAGCGCTAGCATCAGGGCGTAAACTCGTCAGTTATTGTCTGACTGAACCGGGAGCCGGGTCTGACGCTGCCTCACTAACGACCAGTGGAAAACTCGAAGGCGATCACTATATCGTTAATGGTTGTAAAGCCTTCATATCCGGCGCTGGCGATACTGACCTTTTAGTCACAATGCTTAGAACTGGCGAGGCAGGCCCAAAAGGTATTACTTGCCTTGCCATACCCGCTACAAGTGAAGGTATCAGTTTTGGTAAGAAAGAAGAAAAGCTCGGATGGAGCAATCAACCGACCCGCTTGATTCATTTTGAGAATGTACGCGTACCCAAAGAAAACCTTTTGGCACATGAAGGTGACGGTTTCAAGTTGGCGATGGAAGGCCTAGATGGCGGCCGAATCAATATTGCTGCCTGCTCAGTCGGTACTGCGCGCGCGAGCCTGCGACAGAGTATTAGCTATGTTAAGGAGCGCAAGCAATTCAATCAGACGATTGCCGATTTTCAAGCCACCCAGTTCAAACTGTCTGATATGCTGACAGAGCTTGTAGCCTCTCGCCAGATGATCCGCCTAGCCGCATTTAAACTCGACCAAGGTGCAGCCGATAAATCGGTTCATTGCGCGATGGCTAAACGCCTAGCGACTGATCTCGGTTTTAAGATTTGCGATGAAGCCCTACAATTGCACGGTGGTTACGGCTATATCAAGGAATACCCTATCGAACGTTACTTTAGAGATACGCGCGTGCATCGTATTCTCGAAGGTACTAACGAAGTAATGCGCTTAATCATTGCTAGAGCCTTGTTATCTGATGAAAACTTCCAGCTTCTCGGATAAGCTAGTAGGCAAGCTTCGCGCATTCCAATCTTCTGAAAAAGGAAAGAACACCCGCTATGACACAAGAAAATCAGACTATTTCCCCTAGTGACAAAATTATTGTTACTGTCGATGGTCATATTGCTAAAATTACTATCAACAATCCACCTGCAAATACCTGGGACTTGGAAAGCCTTGGCGCGCTTTCAAGCGTCATCGTAAAACTCAATGCAATGAGCGGAATAAGTGCCTTAGTCATACACGGGCAAGGCGAAAAGTTTTTCTCTGCTGGTGCAGACCTTAAGCAGTTTAGTAGCGGCGACAAGATACTTTCAAAAGATGTTGCACACCGTTTTGGCGAAGCATTTGAAGCCCTTGCAAGTTTTAAGGGTGTATCCATCGCGGCTATCAATGGTTACGCGATGGGTGGAGGTCTTGAGTGTGCACTTGCCTGTGATATCCGTATCGTCGAAGAACAGGCTCAGGTTGCACTGCCTGAAGCAGGTGTTGGTCTTTTACCATGCGCTGGTGGCACACAGCGGTTGAGTTGGTTAATTGGCGAAGCGTGGGCAAGTAAAATGATCTTGCTCGGGCAGAGAATGGATGCCGAAACAGCCGTTCAAACCGGATTAGCACTAGAAAGTGTACCGAAAGGCGAGGCCTTATCAAGCGCCATGAACTATGCACAGTCTGCAAGTAAGCAAAGCCCCGATGCTTTGTTTGCCTGTAAAAAGCTTTTAAGTACAGCTCGAGAAAACGCCATATCGCTTTCACTTCAGCATGAGCGCACCGAATTCATTAATCTAATTGGTGGTGACAACCAACTTGAAGGCACTAATTCGTTTCTCGAGAAACGCTCTCCAGAGTGGAAAAAGTAAATGAATAAATCATCACAAGCAACTGAGACTGTCGAAACAACAGCGTCCGAAGAAGTGCTAGTCGAAGTACTTGCTGCTAAAAATGGCAGTGTGGGAGTTTTAACACTCAACTCCGAAAAGACGCTAAACGCCCTATCGCTTCAAATGGTCCGTTTACTCACGCAGTCACTAAAAGATTGGGCAAGTAACGATGATATTCAAGCTGTAATTTTAAAGGGGCAAGGCAGCAAAGCCTTTTGCGCTGGCGGCGATGTCCAAGCACTTTATCGCTCTGCGATAGCACAACAAGACGGTGCTTGTATCGATGCAGAACAGTTCTTTTTTGAGGAATATCAACTCAATTATCTTATTCATACTTATTACAAACCGATCATTTGTATTGGGCATGGCTTTGTCATGGGTGGTGGTTTAGGTTTACTCGCTGGCGCCAGTCATCGAGTTATCACCGACACCACTAAACTGGCTATGCCCGAGATAACTATTGGTCTGTTCCCTGATGTAGGTGGAACACAATTTCTTAATCAGGTTCCCTATAATCTAGGATATTTTCTGGCGTTAACGGGCGTAGCTATTAATGCAGCCGATACACTATTTTGCCGCTTAGCTGATTTTGCCATTGAGTTAAATGATGTCGAAAAGCTGATTCATGCAATATCCAAGCTTGAATTTTCAGAAGAAAATGATAACAACCACCTCTTGGTAACAGAAGCTATAAAGGCACTAGAGCTTACAAGCAAACAACTTCAAAGTTCGCAAATAAAGCTAAACCTACAAGTGCTTGAGCAGGCGTGCCAGCATAACTCTTTATGTTCAATTACGGATGCAATCGTAGCTTTTGATGAAAGTAACACTTTTCTCAACAAATCTAAGCAAACTTTACTTGCTGGCTCCCCGTTATCTCTTGTTGCGATTTATGAGCAGTTAAAACGCCATCGTTATACTGATTTACAAAACGCTTTTACAAGCGAGCTGGTTTTAGCGACCAACATGATCCGTCATCCCGATTTTGCGGAGGGCGTTCGTGCGCTATTAATAGATAAAGACAAAACACCTAAGTGGGAATACGCGCACTATACCCATATCCCAAGTTCCGTTATTGAGTCTTTATTTAGTAGGCCTTGGGATAAAAACCCTTTAGATGGGCTACTGGCTTAAGCAAAGCTTCTTATAAATAACAAAGGG
>NZ_LWEY01000337.1:0-919 GCF_001634935.1 Oleiphilus sp. HI0043
GTTGGTGATATGAAAATGTGGGGTACCGGGTTTGGCTACAAGTGGGATAAACGAACCGATATCAGTGCAAGCATATTCTATATGCAGTCTGATGATTACATTCCTTCTAATACAAGTTGTAATTTGAACTGTACGAATTTGACTAACGTAATTTATAACCCCTATGCGGGCTTGAATGTGAAGTTTACATCTCGAGTATTTGGAATGGGTATTTCTTTTAACCGAAAATTCTAGGTCTATATGAAGCTGAACTATTCGAGATCGACTGTAGTATTGCTTGTAGCTTTGTGTGTCTTTTCTTTGGAAGCTCTTGCTGAACGCTATAGTGTTGAACAAGATAGCTTTGGTGGATATTCCGCAAAGAAGGTAGATGATGCTCAGCAAGCCGATGTGCCTGTCATCGACTCACAGCCAGAACCTGAAGAGCCTCAGCAGCAAGCAAAGTTAGAGCTGCCTCCTGAACCACCTGTTAGTCCAAAATCCCAGAACGTAACCGACAATGAATATCTTGGTGATGTTGGTGATTCCTTAAGTCCTTTTGAAAAAGAATATATTGAAACCGAAAGATTAGAGCGCTCTAAGGTTCTTGGCGCTATTCGTAGGGCGCCACCACTTAACGATTTCGATGCAACGCGCGTTAACTCTGAGGAATTTGTGGATGGTGATAAGCTATTAATCGACGGTGGGCGACCGAGTAGTGAAGGTTCTCGCTACTATACAGTAGTCGATGCTGATGGAACGGTTCGCAATATTGATTATGACGCTGATGCTGTCCAGGCTGCTCTCGAAAAAGAAAGAGAGAAAAAAATCGAATTTACGGAAGCAAGTGTTTTGGAGAAGTCCGCAGCCAGTGCCGACCTTCCTGAAAGCGCTGACCCTTTTGCCGCGGCTTTGTTTGCTAAAAACTTTACTTCTGATG
>NZ_LWEY01000338.1:0-709 GCF_001634935.1 Oleiphilus sp. HI0043
CTGCAAGTGACGTGCTTTCAATCACTTGCGAAGGTTCTATTGGCTCCTCTTTTGTTGAAATTATTTCTTGCGGGCTATCTTGGCCGAACTCGATTGCTACACGACGATCTAAAATTGCGTTGCCCTCATCACCTTCAGCCACATGAGCCATGCTTTCACCGACTGACTTAATCACAATGCGTTCTGCTGAGATACCTTGAGCGAGCAAAGCATCTTTCACGCCCTGAGCTCTCTCACGGGATAGTTCTTGGTTGAATATCGCTGGGCCACTTTGGTCGCTAAAGCCTGTCAAAGTTATCTGTAGATGAGGATAGCGCTGTAAGAACTCCGCCATACTGGAAATACGATCGCTAACATATGAGGGGACACGCGCTTGGCCTTTTTCAAAGTAGATCTCTTGGGTATAGGCACTCAAAAGATTCGACAAATCGCTCTGTTCTAAGGTTTGAACCTTGCTCGCCAACTCAGCTTGTAAGTCATTTAACTTTTCAGTTTGATGGTGATGACGACGCTTTAGCTCACCTAACTTAGCCCTGGTTGCTCTTAGCTTTTCCATCTCTGTGTTCAAGTCATTGGAGCTAGACGTCACTAAGTTCGCCTGTTCGTGCAACTGTTCCTGAGCCTCTTCAAGCGCCTCGTGCTGATCTTGCCCCCAACCAAAAGCACCACCTAAGCTAGCACCTATAGCAATACCCGGAGGGCCTGCAAT
>NZ_LWEY01000339.1:0-1132 GCF_001634935.1 Oleiphilus sp. HI0043
CCTAATATACATAATACCAACTGCCCACATTGAACGCGTTTGAGCAATAGCTGCCATGCTTTCAGCGAGTTTTACTAGAACAACCTGTGAAGGTAGTTTTGCTTCAATATCTGGAATGACTGCTTTAAACTCGGCATCAGGAGACAGCGTCAAGCCAAATGGAGGGAAAGAACCGTTTTTAACAACTTCCTTTTTAATTCTATCAAAGCCTTTGACCATCATATATTTGAGTTGGTTTACAGATTGCGCTTCTGTTAGCTTGGCACGCTTTAAAGAGTTAAAATCTTCAGCCTGCAAGGGGGTAACCCAAGGCAAAACGCATAGCGCTAGAAATAAAAAGCGACGAAATGAACGCTTCATAAAAACTCCATTTGTTAAGTATTATTTTGCGGCGATAATTTATCAGGCGTCGAACAAATGTCCATATACATTCTCATAGATTTTAATTTTGCGATAACTGAATGAAGAATTTTGAAACAGCTTACCAAACAAATCAAACAAAACACCCGGCAAAGTGGCTACAAAAGGAAATTATTCTAAATGATGAGCAATGCCATGCCTTGTTAGCCTCCCTCCCCCATTCAATCTTTTTAGATAGCGGCGTTGATGAGTCAAAAGGTCGCTTCAATATTATTAGCGGTTCGCCTTTATTTACCCATACAATAAATAAAGCAGAGTTATCTCACACTCCAAACCTAGTTAAGCCAAGCAATATTCATGAGTCACTTAACTACGAGCAACAAGAAATCCCATCAATATTTTCAGATTTACCTTTTACAGCAGGGTTAATTGGATACTCAAGTTATGAGTATGGAGCTCTTAGTATTATTGAAGCACCTCAATTAATGGAAGAAAGTAAACTCCCCCTTCTATATATAGGTGAATATACCTGGTCTTATATTCATGACAAAAAACAAAAGCGCGGTTATCTAACGTATTCACCACGCTGCCCTCTCGATTTGCGAGACAAGATTGAAAATATTATTTCCGATACCCACGAAAAGAACGCCACATATAAACATAAGCAGCAAACTAACAAGCCTAACTGGCAGAAGACCATTTCATATCAGCGTTATTCAGAAGCTTTTGAGCAAATACAAAGCTACATAATTGCCGGAGACTGTTATCAAGT
>NZ_LWEY01000340.1:0-592 GCF_001634935.1 Oleiphilus sp. HI0043
CGAGTGTTAACTTCACCATCTGCTGACGTGGGTGCAAATACATGCAGGCTTTCTTTTTCTGCTAGCAAGTTCTCCCAAAATTGTGGAAGGTTATTTGCGCCAGGTGCATTAATGGCCATGCCTATAATAGCGATGTCACGAGAGCCATCTTTGCGGGAGTTAGTATTTCGTGTCTGATAGTTGTTAGTTCTCACTTGCTTACTAAGATGATTGATAAACGAGTCTATCGAAGCGTATTGAAAAAGCTTATAGGCGGGTATATCTAGCTGAAAGCTTTCATATAGCTGAACTGATAACTGGTTCGCCATGAGTGATGTCATGCCTACATCAACCAGACTTTTTGATGTGTCGATATTGTCGTTACCAAGCAAGGAATAGATCATTGAGCTTAGTGACACTTTATCTGGCACAGCTATTAGCTGCTCTTTCTGCATGCTTGAAACCTGCTCAGCTAACTTACCTTGATTGGCGTGATACTGGGCGAGCATACTCTTGCGGTCGATTTTCCCTGAAGGCGTTGTCATCAGTGCATCGCTGAACAGAAAATGAGACGGCTGCATATAGGCAGGTAGCTCTTGCGTGAGGTATGCTT
>NZ_LWEY01000341.1:0-826 GCF_001634935.1 Oleiphilus sp. HI0043
TAAGGAATCTTGATGCCCGCGTGATGAAATACGCCGGCAGCGGCAAATAGTAATAATAACCAAACAACATCATAGCCTTCAGCTACTGCAGCAGCCATAATCATTGACTTCGATACGAAGCCGCTGAAAAGCGGGAAGGCCGAGATAGACGCAGCACCAACAATACAAAGTATGGTTGTTTTTGGCATGCTCTTGTAAAGGCCGCCAAGCTCTGAGCCATTGATTTTACCTGTCATGTGCAAGACAGCGCCCATTGTCATCATCAACAGACCTTTAAATATAACATCATTAAAGGCATGGGCAACGGCACCGTTCAATGCAATGGCGGTACCTATACCAATCCCCACAATCATAAAACCAATTTGGTTAATAAGGCTGTAGGCAAGTACTCGGCGGAGATCATTTTCGATAACTGCAAAGAAAATTGGAAAGCATGCCATGGTGACACCAATCCATACGAGAATTTCTTCACCGGGGTAGGCCCGAGCAAAAGCATACACCGCGACCTTTGTTGTGAACGAGGCTAAAAATATTGTTCCGCTTGGTGTCGCTTCAGGATACGAATCAGTTAACCAGTTGTGCATAAAAGGGAAGGCACACTTGATTCCGAAGGCGAAAAAGATTAGCCATGCACCAACTTGGGCGATGCCCTCATGCTGCAAGCCGATATGAGTGAATAGTAAGCTATTGTTAACGTGCGCGAAGATCAATAGACCTGCAAGTAACAAAACGCCAGATAATACTTGAATGATCAGATAGCGAATACCAGAAGAATAGGCTCGATCTGTTCGACGAGCCCAAATAAGAAATACGGATGTGAGTGCCA
>NZ_LWEY01000342.1:0-1434 GCF_001634935.1 Oleiphilus sp. HI0043
CAGGCCGTTGCTACTGAGCTCTCAACACAATTGCGCTTTCCTACCGACCTAGCCGCTCGATATGGCGGAGAAGAGTTTTGCATCGTGTTACCTCAAACGGGGCTAGAGGGAGGAATCGTTGTCGCTGAGCGAATTCGAAAACGTATCGATCAGCATGTCATTGAAGCTGAGGGTTTTGATCAAGCTGTCACCGTAAGTATCGGTGTTTATTCTACGATACCTGAAAAAACAGATACAGCTAAGCATCTCTTGGAAAATGCAGATAATGCGCTTTATTCTGCAAAACGAAATGGCCGAAACCGTGTGGAAAGCTATCAAACGAAGCATCAGCAATAATAAAGATTAGTTATTACAGATATGTACTTAGGAGAGTAGGAACTATAACCCGCCCCTTTCGCCATGTCGTCTAAAAACGTGCCTGGGCTTTTACTTTGCGATGAGCTCAATCAGGTAAAAATAGCCTAAACATCATTCTAAATATTGGGGTCATAAATATTGGGGTCAGAGTAACATTCACTCATATCCATGTCCGCAATGTCGTGACTGCTAGTATAAACTTGGGCTTATGTCAGAGGCAGGAAGGTGAAGATAGCAGGCTTCGAGAAAGGTAGCACTCTGTGTTCTTTTCGTTAGTCCACCACATGCAGGTTTGGCTGAATAATCTCTATCTTGATAGGGTGCGCCGCGCGCACCGGCGAAGATTGTGCCCTTCGCTGCCAGAAGGTTCCACCATCAGTATGACTCTGCTCCGTGCTAGCCCGCTTGCGAGCCGTGGAAGGCTCTGCTTACTGGTTAGGGGGTTACCTCAATTTATGTTTGTTTGAGCCACAGGGTTCAGCGGTGCGCATGGCGCACCCTATTAGAGTTGTCTGAGTATTAAATGCGGACATTCATGCCTAAGCAACCCTGTCACGCTGGGCCTAAACGCTATTTTAAAACTATAGGCCGAGTTCGGACCATTAAAATGAAGGCGAAGGAAAATCATCCTCGGGTTCGTCCTTCTTAATTTCTTCAAGGCTTAATTCCAAAGCGCTGGACGTGACCATGGTGTCTTTAGACGGTTCACTTGAATCCCCTTCTCCACCATTCGAGTCATTTAGCTTGATCTTCAAGCGAAGGTTATTAGCAGAGTCAGCGTTCTTAATAGCTTCTTCAAGAGATATTTTGCCTGCTTTGTGTAGATTGAATAAAGCGGTATCGAATGTTTGCATCCCTAAACCTTGGGATTTTTCCATAATTTCCTTTATGCCTTCAATCTCTCCACGCAAGATTAATTCGCTGATAGTTGGCGTTCCTAAGAGAATCTCAATGGCCGCCGCACGCTTTCCATCTACTGTTGGTATTAGACGTTGAGAAATAAATGCACGCATATTCAGTGCTAAATCATTGAGTAGCTGAATACGTCGGTCTTCAGGGAAGAAGTTGATAATTCGG
>NZ_LWEY01000343.1:0-1752 GCF_001634935.1 Oleiphilus sp. HI0043
TCAAGATGGCTTTCAAGCCCGGCGATATCCCACTGCTCGTCTAGGCTTTGCGGTGGAATAAAGCGACTGATCGTATCATCAACAACTTCTTCGCGAATCGCTGCAACGATATCTGAAATATCATCAGACTCCATCACCGAGTTACGCTGCTCATAAATCACACTACGCTGATCGTTCGCCACATCATCGTATTCCAGTAAGGACTTACGAATATCAAAGTTACGGCCTTCTACTTTACGCTGAGCCTTTTCAATCGCATTACTCACCATCTTGTGCTCGATGGCCTCACCTTTGTCCATACCCAAGGCTTGCATGATGTTACGTACACGATCCGAGGCAAACAGACGCATCAAGTTATCTTCTAAAGACAAGAAGAAACGGGTACTACCTGGGTCACCCTGACGGCCAGATCGTCCACGAAGCTGGTTATCGATTCGACGAGACTCGTGACGTTCGGTACCCAAAATATGCAACCCGCCTGCCTCAAGTACGGCTTTATTTCGTACTTCCCAGTCAGCTTTGATTTTAGCGATCTTGTCATCACTTGGGTCTTTCAATGCTTTAATTTCAGCTTCCCAATTACCACCCAGAACAATATCCGTGCCACGACCAGCCATGTTCGTCGCAATGGTTACAACACCCGGCAAACCGGCTTGCGCAACGATCTGAGCTTCTTGAGCATGCTGCTTCGCATTCAATACACTGTGCTTAATGCCTGCTTTCTTAAGTAATGCAGACAAAAATTCAGATGATTCAATAGATGCAGTACCCACTAGTATCGGGCGCTTTTGCGCAACCACAGCTTTTACTTCATCAATGATCGCTTGGTATTTTTCTTCCTGCGTCAGATAGATCAGGTCGTTATGATCAATTCGCTGAATCTCTTTGTTTGTCGGAATAACGACAACATCCAAACCATAAATTTGCTGGAACTCGAATGCTTCGGTATCCGCCGTACCCGTCATACCAGCCAGTTTCGAATAAATTCGGAAGAAGTTCTGGAAGGTGGTTGAAGCCAAAGTCTGGCTTTCAGCCTGAATTGCAACATTCTCTTTAGCTTCTATCGCCTGGTGCAAACCTTCGCCCCAACGACGACCAGCCATGGTTCGGCCGGTATGTTCATCGATAATAACAATTTGCTTATTCTGAACGATATAATCGACATCTTTCACATATAGGTAATGCGCACGCAAAGCGGCATAGACGTGGTGCAGTATGTTCAGGTTAGTCGCAGCGTAAAGGCTATCGCCCTCTTCCAGCACGCCATGCTCAATTAAGAGTCCTTCAAGATAGGTATGACCCGCTTCAGTCAAATCGACATTTTTCGATTTTTCATCAATTGTGAAGTGACCGTCATCAATAGGCTTATCGTCTTCACCTACCTCCGCTTTCTTCAGCATCGGTACCAAAGCATTAATCTGCTTATAACGCTTGGAACTGTCCTCAACTGCGCCAGATATAACCAAAGGCGTACGCGCTTCATCAATCAGGATCGAATCAACTTCATCGACAATCGCAAAGTTCAGACCACGCTGATACTTACCTTCAAGATTGAAGGCCATATTGTCACGCAAGTAATCGAAACCAAACTCGTTATTAGTACCATAGGTGATGTCTGACTGGTAAGCTGCTCTCTTTTCATCTGGCTGCTGGCCACCATAGACAACACCAACACTTAAGCCCAAAAAGTTATAGAGTGGCTCCATCCATTTGGAGTCACGCTTTGCAAGGTAGTCGTTCACGGTCACAACG
>NZ_LWEY01000344.1:0-667 GCF_001634935.1 Oleiphilus sp. HI0043
GAGTATTTTGAAGAACAATCCCAAAGCAAACGAGCCAGTATTGAAGCACAAATAAGACAACGTTCTGTACCGCAAGTGAGTACAGTGTCGGCTAAACAACAGAAAAATCTAACACTGCTATGCTTATCTGAAAGAGCAGATAACTCGCTACTCTGGCAGTATCAAGCGGCTAATCACCGAGGTATGGTCATCGAACTAGACCAAACTCATGAGTTTTTTACCGCCCCTCAATACCGAGATGCCCCTCAAATGTTTCAGCCAGTGAAGTATAGTGCAGAGCGTCCGTTAAAGCTGAAAGACTCACATCCTTTCATTTCACTATTTCACCGTAGTGAACACTTTTCTCATGAGCAAGAGTGGCGCTTATTACGGCCGGCATCAGTGAGTGACAAGCTCATAAACGTCGATGAACTCAGTATTCACCTTCATAAAATCCCCAATACGGTGATCAAGTCCGTCACCTGCGGGGCAAATATGACAGCGGAACTAAAAAAAGCGCTCGTTAACCTCTTGAGCACTGACTTACGCTACCGACATGCTGAGCTTATGGAGTGCCGGCTGGACCCCGGCCAATATATACTCCATCGCACAGCCATTGATTGAGATAAAGTCAACTTGAACTAAGCGACCTTAACTTGCTCAGCTGCTTCCTGGTTAGCCATATACT
>NZ_LWEY01000345.1:0-721 GCF_001634935.1 Oleiphilus sp. HI0043
AAAGGCACCGCCAACGTTGATCGTAAAGGTAAACATCGCATACATAACCAGTAAGAATATACCGATTCCCAAGCGCTTCCCGAGTACAATATGGTCTATCTTATCAGATAGATTCTTGCCCACGACACCAGCTTCCTTTATTACCTCTTGCGATAAGCAATGTGCATGATTAAAGCGCCCATCAGCAATATGTATGTCGACGTCTTCCCCGGTTCTTTCTTCAATCTTGCTCTGCCAATGGGAAACCCTTGATAGCAGCTCTTTTTGACCAGCCGATTCAATTGCGCCCAATACAGCGCTATCATTTTCCAAAAGCTTAGTCGCGACCCAGCGTTGTTCGTTTGCTTTAACAGTAGCTGGTAGATAGCCGGAAACGGATAGGATTGCCTGCTCAACCAAGTCTTCATGTACCAGCTCGATTGAGTTCTGCTCGCTGGAACTTAACTCGTACTTGATCGCGCTAGCCAAACCTTTCAAGCCTTCCCCTGTCACAGCGACGATAGGCACCACCGGGCAACATAAGGCTTCGCTTAAGCGTTCAACATCGAGACTAATGCCACGCTTGCGGGCAACGTCCATCATATTCAGCGCCACGACCACTGGAACGCCCATTTCTCGTAATTGCACAGTGAAATAGAGGTTACGCTCAAGATTCGAGGCATCAACCACATTAACGATCAGGTCAGCGTCGGCAGAGAGAAGATAGTCCCGGGTAACTTTT
>NZ_LWEY01000346.1:0-703 GCF_001634935.1 Oleiphilus sp. HI0043
TGATCTGACTCATTTACCTAGCCTGCGCTCTGTGTAATGGTTTCCTTAAACAATAAGAGGAGGCTATATGACCAAGCAATCCGTTTCCATTGCCATCGCTGGCTACGGCGGTACGGGTGTTATCACAACCGGACAGTTACTGCTCAAGGCTTGCGCCAAAGCAGGCTACTTCGGTTTGGCGCAACGCTCTTTCGGGCCGCAAATAAGGGGAGGGGAGTCTTTAAGCCTTCTTCGTTTTTCAAATCATCCTGTTCAATCCCCTGATGACTATTTCGACTTACTCGTCTTGCTTGATACTGACCATGTCACGCGTTTTAGTGCTGAAGTGCCATTGAACGAAAACAGTGTCGTTATCATAGGGAAAGATCAGACTAAGACTCCAGAGTTTGTTAAAGACTCTGGTGCTCGCGTCGTCGAGCTTCCATTGGATACACTGGCAAGTGAGACCGCTGATGGCGGAGAGAATATTGTCGCTGCGGGCCTGTTAGCTAAATNCTTAGGTTTGGAGCAAGGCACGATACAGAAGGTATTGAGAGAGCACTTTGCCAAGAAAGAAGAGTTGCTGTCGCAGGCTGAAGACTGGTTAATTGCGGGTTGGAACCTGGCTGACCAATACCAGGAAGTGGCGCAAGTTCAATTGGCAGATAAGAGTGAAAAATCTCCACAATGGTTGGTAAATGGTAGTGAGTCTTGTGGTCTCGGT
>NZ_LWEY01000347.1:0-661 GCF_001634935.1 Oleiphilus sp. HI0043
CATGTTCTTGAAGGTTTTTTCCTACTCCTGGAAGATCATGAACGACAGCTATACCTACTTTCTCGAGCTCCTTCTTATCACCGATCCCGGACAGCATGAGAGTTTGTGGTGTGTTAAACGCACCACCACACAAAATAACTTCTTTTTTAGCATGAGCGGTATACTCTTTTTCTCGTTGCGAATAGACCACACCTTTGGCCTCTTTATCTTCGAGAATAATTCGATTAACTAAGGCTTCACATTGTATGTGCAGATTTTTTCGAGTACGAGCAGGCTTTAAATAGGCCCGTGAGACACCGCACCTTTCGCCATTCTTGATTGTAAACTGATAATAGCCCACACCTTCAAATTGAGGCCCATTGAAATCGTCATTTAAAGGGTATCCCGCTTGCTCAGAACCTTTTAGGAAGCACTCATTCAAGGGGTAAGTATTTTGTGTGTTTGAGACATAAAGAGGACCTTGGCTGCCGTGGTAGTCATTGCATCCTCGCTCATTTGTTTCGGCTTTTTTAAAATAGGGCAACATTGAATCGAATTTCCAGCCCTTATTTCCTTGGGCTTCCCAGTGATCATAATCAGATTTATCGCCTCGAACATAGACCATTGCGTTGATGGCGCTACTTCCGCCTAAGGTTTTTCCTCTGGGGCAGAACATTGGTTG
>NZ_LWEY01000348.1:0-719 GCF_001634935.1 Oleiphilus sp. HI0043
TCTTTGAAAGACACTATCCGTGGCTTCCAAGGTATCTTGGGCGGTGAGTACGATGATCTTCCTGAGCAGGCGTTTTACATGGTTGGCTCTATCGACGAAGCAGTCGAAAAAGCGAAAAACATGTAATCATCCTTTAGTAGAAGCACTTTAAGATATTTAAAGTGCTTCCCTGATGAAGGTAGAAATTATGGGTATTAGCGTGCATTGCGATATCGTAAGTGCTGAAGAGCAAATTTATTCGGGTCTTGTTGAGCTAGTTGTTGCAGCTGGCGAAATGGGTGACTTGGGTATTGCTCCAGGCCATGCTCCACTAATGACGAAGTTGAATCCTGGTCCTGTTCGCGTTATCAAACAAGGCGGCGAAGAGGAAGTTTTCTACGTATCCGGCGGATACATGGAAGTTCAACCAAGCTTAGTAACTGTGCTAGCAGATAGTGCAGAGCGAGCTCACGACGTTGATGAAGCAGCAGCTCTGGAAGCTAAGAAAGAAGCAGAAAGAGAGCTGGCGAATCAGAGCGGCGATTTTGATTACTCTCGAGCAGCATCTCAACTAGCTGAAGCATCAGCGCGACTACGCGTGATTCAGCGAATGAGAAATAAGCATTAATGAGCAGTAATTCGTAAAATAAAGAAAAAAGGCAGCTATTTAGCTGCCTTTTTTCTTTTATGTCATATGGAGTGTCTATAATCAAACGATTGTAGTAGAAAAAGTTTAGGAA
>NZ_LWEY01000349.1:0-786 GCF_001634935.1 Oleiphilus sp. HI0043
ATACTCAGCAGCATTATGGTAACTGTTGCTGTTGTTGGTCGTGACACTCTGGTTAGCGACAACTATTACAAGGATGGCATGGGTATAAACCAGACGATTGAACAAGATAATATGGCGGATGACCTCGGCTTGAAACCAACCTTAGAAATTGTTGATCAAGCCATCATTATTGAGCTAGTCGGTGACAAGTATCACCCTACTCTCCAACAACAAGCCTTTTTAACCTTGAAGATTCTACACCCAACCGTGGGAGACCAAGATCAAGTTATCAAGCTTCTGCCGACACCATCAGGCCAGTTTGTTGGAGATTTAACATCACCAGTTGATGGCCGTCGATATGTCGACCTCTATGCCTTTGACGAAAGCTGGCGGATTAGAGAAGAAGTCAACTTCCCGACAGGAAAAGTAACGCTTAATATAGGTGGCACCGAAAATAACGAGACTGCTAGCAAGTCGCAGGACTAGGTTGGCAACACATGTGCAAGACTTGCTACCACTGCAATGAAGAGATTCCAAAAGGCTTTAGCGCAAAGCTTGAGATTGGCGGAGAACAACAATCGTTTTGTTGTTATGGTTGTTTAGCGATCGCAGAAACCATTGTCTCTGGTGGTCTCGATAACTTCTATCAACACCGCACTGAAGCCTCATTAAAGCCCGACGACTTCACCGACGCACAACGCGATGAACTACTTCTTTATGATGACCCGGCGCTACAAACTGACTTTGTTACGGTAGATGGCAAACAGTCTGATGCTGCACTTAGTATCTCAGGAATTACCTGTGCCG
>NZ_LWEY01000350.1:0-578 GCF_001634935.1 Oleiphilus sp. HI0043
CCACCAGATAGTGTTGATATTGTCCTGCCAAAGTGCTGCCCCGTTTGTGATTCCCCTATAGAAATTGAAGAAGATGGCGTGCTCGCTCGATGTAGCGGCACACTTGTCTGTGGCGCGCAATTAAAAGAGTCTATAAAGCACTTTGCCAGTAGAAAGGCTATGGATATTGACGGTTTGGGTGATAAGTTAATCGACCAGCTTATTGATAAAGAGCTAATCCAGGACGTAAGTGATTTATATAGACTTGATGCAAAGAACTTAGCGCTCTTAGAGCGTATGGGTGAAAAGTCAGCAAAAAATATTGTATCCGCCATCGAGATATCCAAGCGATGTACACTTGCTCAATTTATTTTCGCTTTGGGAATTCCAGAGGTTGGTGAAACAACGGCAGAGCTATTGGCTGAGCAGTTTGAAAAACTAGAGCGCTTAATGCAAGCAAGCAAAGAGCAATTGATAGCGTTAAATGATATCGGGCCGATAATGGCTGACAATATATTTACGTTTTTTCAGTTCGAGAACAATCAACAAAAAATATCCCAGCTAATCGAGTTGGGAGTGAGTCCAGCGCCTTTAATTGT
>NZ_LWEY01000351.1:0-819 GCF_001634935.1 Oleiphilus sp. HI0043
TCGAAGTTTTGGGGTGCGCTTTATTGAAGATAGCGTGACAGGCCTCGATCTTGAAGCGAAAACCATCTTCTGTCAGCAGCATCCGCCGTTTTCGTACGACGTATTGTCGATAGATATAGGCTCTTCTCCAGACTTAAAAAACATACCAGGCACTAAAGAGTTTAGCGTTGGTGTGAAACCTGTTGATCGCTTTCTCGCTCTCTGGCATGACTTGCAGCAATCCCTACTGAGTAAGGAACTCACTTCGCCGGTAGATATTGGTATTGTCGGCGGTGGTGCCAGTGGTGTTGAAGTTGCGCTAGCGATGCAGCACAAACTTAAGTGTGCGCTAAAATACCGAAAGACGAGCTTTGAGCAACTTCGCTTTCACGTGGTCTCGGGGAGTGACACGATACTGCCCAGCCACAATGCCAAAGTGCAGCAGCGCTACCAAAAGGTATTGGATAAACGTGGGGTGCAGGTTCATCATGATTTTCGCGTGTCTAAAGTTGAAGAAGGGTGCTTGGTCGATGCGCGAGACGCTGAAAACCCGAGGGAACTAAGCTTAGACAAGATTATTTGGGCAATATCGGCGTCAGCCCCTGAATGGCCGAAAGCCGCTGGTTTAGCCTGTAGTGAGCGGGGCTTTATAGAAGTGGATGCTTGTTTGCAGTCAGTTTCTCATCCTAATGTTTTTGCCTCGGGTGATATTGCTGATGTGCTGGATCACCCACGGCCTAAAGCCGGTGTATTTGCTGTNCGCCAGGGTAAACCCTTGGCTGATAATCTTGAAAAAGCCCTACGTGGTGAGCCATTAAAAGCCTTTGTCCCTCAGAGCAA
>NZ_LWEY01000352.1:0-673 GCF_001634935.1 Oleiphilus sp. HI0043
AATAAGCAATTCACCCCAAAATAGACAGATTCATTCAAGGAAATGGGCCGACATGACGATAACTAGTCTATAGCTTGCTCACTACACACTATCTAAAAATAACGCGCTTAAAAAATACTTAGGGTGTCTCTATGAAGATCAATATGCCGGTGACTGACAATGAAGTCATGATGGTCGAAGGCCAGACTTTGGTTTCTAAAACTAATCTCAAAGGTATTACGACTTACGTCAACCAAGCATTTATCGCTATTAGTGGTTTTACTGAGCAAGAACTGGTCGGGAAAAATCATAATGTTGTCAGGCACCCTGATATGCCGCCCGAAGCCTTTAAGGATCTTTGGGCAACAATGAAGAAGGGCCAACCCTGGACGGGAATCGTCAAGAACCGTTGTAAGAATGGTGACTTTTATTGGGTGAAGGCGAATGTGACACCTATTTGGGAAAATGGCAATATCACTGAATATATGTCGGTTCGTTCGATTCCCAGTCGTGAAGAGATTGCCGCTGCAGAAGGCGCCTATGTTGCCCTTAAAAATGGCGAAATAGCCTTGGATGGCGGCAATGTCGTTAAGCCAGGCATTACTCAATATCTTCCTAAATTAGGCAATATAAAACTCACTCAGCAGTTTATGTTTCTGGGTGTAGTGTTTCTAATGCTCAGCGCATTGATAGT
>NZ_LWEY01000353.1:0-764 GCF_001634935.1 Oleiphilus sp. HI0043
TTTTAATGGCTCGCCTGGAATGATTGCTTTTAAGCACGTTAAGTGGTGACTTTGCATGTCTATAAACGACTTATCACAACAGGTTGATGCCTTCCATGATTGGAAGCGGCAGCTGAGTAGCTCCGTTGAGCGCTACAAACAGTGGTTGGTCGATGCTGGCTTGTATAGTAACGAACTCGATGCTCGCTTACAGCGTGGTTTAGGGCTTTTACACGATGAGTTACTAACGGTAGCCCTGGTTGGGGAATATTCCCGAGGTAAAACAGAACTGATCAACGCCTTGGTATTCTCAAGCTTTGGCCAGAGAATGTTACCGTCCCAGGCGGGTCGTACGACCATGTGCCCGACTGAAATTTTCTACGATCAACACCAGAAAAAAAACTACCTCAAGCTATTACCGATCGACTCCCGATCACAAAACCAGACCATTAGCGAATTAAAAAAGAGCGACCATGAGTGGCGTTATTTTCCCATTGATCCTCGTAATCAAGAGTCGATGGCTGAAACACTCAGGCAAATCGCTGAAACACGAGTGGTTTCTTTTGCCCAGGCGCGTGAACTAGGCTTTGATGAAGGCTCGCTGGAACGCGCCAAGAATTCAGATAAGGTCTTAATACCGGCGTGGCGCCATGCTTTATTGAGCCTTGATAGCCCGATCTTACGCAAAGGTTTATGTATCCTGGATACGCCAGGTTTAAACGCCTTAGGCTCAGAGCCCGAACTCACCATTAGCATGATTCCTAATGCCGAGGCTGTTATCTTTA
>NZ_LWEY01000354.1:0-1003 GCF_001634935.1 Oleiphilus sp. HI0043
AAGACTAGAGCTGACTTAACGCAATGCTTCTTTGGTCACCTGAGCCTCAAGCACTGCGACCACTCGCCTATTTTTAGCGCGCCCATCTTCAGTCTCGTTGTCTGCAATCGGCTGCTCCTCACCGAAGCCTTTTGCGGCAACTCGCTCTTCAGCGATGCCGAACTCGTCAACCAATACTCGCCTAACAGACTCAGCTCTACGTTGAGATAGCTTCAGATTGTACCGACGACTGCCTTGGTAATCCGTGTGTCCCTCCACCGTCAAAGTCGTTGATACGACTTCTTTCATAAAGTCTGCGATCTTCTTAACTTCCGGGTAGTATTCTAGCGTTAACTCATCACTTTTCGCTGCAAACTTAATATCCATGGTAATTGCAACCTGCTTGGTCAACATGACGGCACAACCCGTTTCATCTACACGGAATGATGGGTTTGTACCAGGGCACAAATCAGTATCATCGAATACACCATCTAAATCTTCATCAGTTGGTTCTGGCTCAGGCTCAGGCTCAGGCTCCGGTATTGGTTCGGGTTCTGGTTCGGGCTCTGGCTCCGGTTCCGGCTCTGGTTCCGGAATTGGCTCTGGTTCAGGCTCTGGAGCCTCTCGAATAAACTCTCGACCAAATGAATAACCCAAAGTCATTCTGACACCTAAGTCTGTTTGCTCATGATCGGCACCATGCAAAGCTAACAGTTCACCACGAAAAATATAGTTGGTATCCTGATAGGCCTTTACTCCTAAGCCCAAGTGAATTGCAGTTTCTTTTACTTTGCTGCTACTTTTCAAGTCAAACTTCTGATGGCCCATGCCCGCCGATAAGAAAGCTCGGGTGTTACCCTCATTCAGGTGATAGAGCACGCCTGGAGACAAACGTTTAGTCCGGCTATCAGGACCTCCCCTTTTGCCATCAGCGTTATACATGGAAAACCACAGGTCCCAGGATAAGTCACTACTTAATGGTCGCTCAAACCCAGCTTCAAAGCTAAGCCCTTCCTCAAGATTG
>NZ_LWEY01000355.1:0-758 GCF_001634935.1 Oleiphilus sp. HI0043
GGGAATGATGAGGGTGGAATGAACCTAAGAAAAAATTAAAAGCGTCAGCGGAGAGAGAGATGTCAGCAGAATTATATCCAAATATGTTAAAGCCATTGGACTTAGGTTTCACGACTTTAAAAAACCGTGTTTTGATGGGTTCAATGCATACAGGCTTGGAAGAAGAAAAAGATGGCCATGAACGAATGGCTGCTTTCTTTGCAGAACGCGCTCGCGGTGGAGTTGGCCTGATTGTTACGGGCGGTTTTGGTCCAAACCAGGAAGGTGCTACGCATCCTCATACCAAGTCAATTAAGACAGAAGAAGACGCACTAGCACATCGAACTATTACTGATGCCGTTCATGAAGCGGGTGGTAAGATCTGTATGCAGATTCTACATACGGGTCGCTATGCGTTTAACCCTAATTTGGTTGCGCCTTCTGCTGTTCAGGCACCGATTAACCCTTTTCCACCAAAAGAACTTGATGAAGCCGGTATCGAAAAGCAGATCAGTGATATCGTAATGTTAGCGGTTAATGCTCAAAAAGGTGGTTATGACGGCGTTGAAATCATGGGCTCAGAAGGTTATTTCATTAACCAGTTCTTAGCGAAGCGTACTAATAAGCGTGATGACCAATGGGGTGGCGAATACGAAAACCGTATGCGCTTGGCTGTAGAAGTCGTGCGTCGTACACGTGAAGCCGTGGGTGAAAAATTTATTATTATATACCGTTTGTCTATGCTCGACTTGGTTGAGGGTGGAAGCAGCTATGAAGAA
>NZ_LWEY01000356.1:0-1498 GCF_001634935.1 Oleiphilus sp. HI0043
TGATATCATCGCCATCACGATCATCATCACAGGCATCACCAAAGTCATCACCGTCTAGGTTATCGCTCTGGCCATTCCTATTCGGTACTGTTGGGCAATTATCTGCGCTATCTTCGACTGTATCGTTATCATCATCACTATCACAGGCGTCACCTTGGCCGTCACCATCTGAGTCACGCTGATCACTGTTACTATTCACTGGGCAATTATCACGGCCATCACCTACGCCATCTTCATCACCATCGCGGCTAGTCGGTGCAGCGTCGTTTATATCTAGTACACCATCGTTATCATCATCCGTATCGGCTGTATCACCAATACCATCGCCATCGGAGTCACGAGTCTCTAAAGCATTTTGGGGGAATGGGTCTGAGGCATCAGGTGTACCATCACCATCATCATCAGTGTCTGCATTGTTACCTGTGCCATCACCGTCTGTGTCTAATTGCTCAGAAGCAAGTAAAGAGAAGGCATCAGCATCATCTTCTACACCATCATTATCATCATCAGTATCAGTGTTGTTACCAATGCCATCACCATCTGTATCCGTATCTTCATTAGGGTTCAGTGGGAAACGATCTTCAGAGTCTGGCGTACCATCACCATCATCATCGGTATCAGTGATATTTGGCTCACCGTCGCCGTCTGTATCAGTACTTGCCAAGGCATCTAGAGGTGAAGCATCATCACTGTCGGCAACACCGTCACCATCATCGTCATCATCGGTGTTGTTACCAATACCATCACCATCGGTATCGGTGTCTTCACTAGAGTTTAGAGGGAAGGCATCTTCGGAATCAGGTGTACCGTCTCCATCATCATCGCTGTCTGCATTGTCACCGGTACCATCGCCATCGGTATCGACAATTTCATTCGGGTCAGTCGGGAAATCATCCAGATCATCGGCAACACCATCATTATCGTCATCAGTATCTTCTGAGTTACCTACACCGTCATTGTCAGTATCTTCTGTTTCTGTTTCATCTGAAGGGAAGGCGTCAAGATCATTGTTAACGCCATCACCATCGCGATCCAGGTCACAAGGATCACCGCGACCATCATCATCCAGGTCACTCTGTACAGGGTTGTAATGAACTGGGCAATTATCTATCGCATTATCAATACCGTCTTGGTCTGAATCGAACTGTACCGTTGGGTCAGTTGGACCTTGGTCGACGTTATCGAGCACGCCATCACCATCGGTATCACGCTCTAGCGGGTTGGTGCCATCTTGCTCTTCCTGAAGATCAGGTACGGAATCACCATCGTCGTCTTCATCTGTATTATTACCAATACCATCACCATCGGTATCAACACTTTCAAATGGGTTACGTGGGAACTTATCCTCATCGTTCGGCACCTGGTCACCGTCGATATCAGTATCAGCATTATCGCCTGTGCCATCGCCATCTTGGTCTTTTTGTTCTGTAGGGTCTGTTGGGAAGGCATCTTCAGTATCGATCACACCATCATTATCATCATCAGGGTCATCATTTCT
>NZ_LWEY01000357.1:0-582 GCF_001634935.1 Oleiphilus sp. HI0043
CTACGAGCGTTTGAGTGTTGGTATTCAGGGCTTAGGTGCTGCTGAGCGTTCATACCAGAATGCTGTTGAGTATGCATTGGATCGAATTCAGGGTAGAGCGGCAACAGGCCCGGCTCAACCTGAAAAGGCTGCTGACCCACTAATCGTGCATCCTGATATTCGCCGTATGTTGATGACTATGCGTGCTTACAATGAGGGTGGTCGTGCCTTCTCTAGCTATGTTGCGACTTTCTTGGATACAGCGAAATACTCAGATGACGCTGATGAGAAGAAGCATGCATCAGCAATGGTTGCATTGATGACGCCTATTGCAAAAGCATATTTGACTGATCGTGCTTTAGATTGTTGTATTGCTGGCCAGCAAGTATTTGGTGGTCACGGTTTCATTCGTGAGTGGGGCCAGGAGCAGTTGGTTCGTGATACGCGTATTACGCAAATCTACGAAGGTACTAATGGTATCCAATCTTTGGATTTGATGGGCCGTAAGATTGTCGCCAATGGCGGTAAGTTCTACGAACTATTTGCTTCAGAAGTCGCTTCGTTTATTCAGGTAGAGGCTGATAATGCTGACTTGGCTGAATT
>NZ_LWEY01000358.1:0-15193 GCF_001634935.1 Oleiphilus sp. HI0043
ATGTCAGCTTCGCGGTTCAAGGTTCTGTTCTAAAATAGCCACTCTAGAGGGTTACACTGTGTCGACCATCCTTAATTTCAAATCCAAGAAGTTCTGGCTCATTCTTTTCTTTTTAATCTACAGTGTATTCGGCTGGTTTGCTGTACCTTATATTGTTAAGCAGCAGGCCATCAACTCCCTTAAGGATATTGCAGCCTGGGATACGCAAATCGAATCAGTTGTTTTCAACCCTTACGCACTATCTCTAGCCGTTCACGGTTTCCAAGCTAAGGATGAGTTCCAGCAAGATAGCGTCAGCTTTGATCGATTCTACGTCAACTTTAGCGCCCTCGGTTCATTGGGGGGGCGCATAGCTTTTGATGAAGTCAGTTTGACGAGGCCTAGTATCAATGCTCAGCTTGACGAGCAAGGTCTGTTAAATTTCCAGCGTGACTTTGTAAAAGCTGACAGCGAGGCAGCGCCAGAGGAAGTCGATAACTCAGAGCCTTTAGCCTTCTTTTTCGGCCTGATCTCTATCTCTCATGGACTGGTCAACTTTACCGATCGCTCTAGCGATGAAACCTTTATGCTAAAGCTTGAGCCTCTCAATCTCGCATTAAAGGACTTCTCGACAGACCATAATGATGGTGGCAACTACTCACTAAACCTCTCACTAGGCCAGGGTCAAGAGCTTTCATGGAAGGGACAAATTGGCATTGCCCCTTTTTCTTCTAAAGGCTCTTTGGCCTTGAGCAATCTTCGCTCTTCAAGCTTCTGGCATTACGTCAAACCTTTCTCTCCCTACTCACTTAATAACGCACTAATTTCACTAGAAGGCAGCTACGATACTGAATTTAGTGACCAGAGATCACACCTGCTGATCGAAACTGGCTCGGTGTCGCTTTCTCAGATTGCCTTGGCTGAGACTCAAGATACAGAGAGCTTATTTACACTCGATTCAGTGTCGCTTAGCCCTATCAATTTTAATCTGGAAGAACGTACAGCTAAGCTGGGCAACTTGCTAATAGAAAAGCCCGTGTTATTTGCTAAAAAGGATGAGACCTCACAAATAAATTTGCTACGTCCACTTCAACAAGAAAAGCTTGCTACTGATACCAACGAAAGTGAGGCCTCAGAGCCTATAGCAAAAACCAGCAACGACACAAGTCACTCGACTCAGGAAGCACCTTTCAAGTGGTCAGTGACATCGATAAAGCTAAAAGAAGGGCTGATCAATTGGCAAGACGCTAGCCTGGAAACACCCGCCGATATAAGTCTCGAAAATATATACCTTGAGCTTGGAAAGGTCTCCTACGAACTTGATAAAGCCTTTTCCTATAATGCTTCCTTTAATACCGGAGGGGCCAAGCAAAGTCTTTCAGGCCAATTGGCTGCCTTACCACTCAATGTCGAAGGTGATCTTTCACTTTCAGCCCTGCCATTACACTGGTCACAACCATATATAGGTGAGCAACTCAATGTGCTGCTTGAACAAGGTCAACTGGATCTATCATCAAACTATCAATTAAGCATGACAGACTCAGGCTTGTCTGGAGAAATCACTAGCAATACTTCAGTCAATAACCTTGATATAAAGGAGAGTATTGAAAGACAAGAGGTAGCCGGCTTCAAGACCTTCGCTCTAAAAGGCGTCAAGCTTAAGCTGGCAGGCGAGCAGCAAGCCCCTTCAATTTCAGTTGAAACAGTACAAATTTCCAAGCCCTATGCGAGAGCTAAAATCTCTGAAAAAGGCGAGATGAGCCTGGCTCAACTAAGTAAATCAAAACCGAGTGAGACAGAAGAAGGAAACACTGTAACAGAAGATCATTCGCAAGAAGAGCACAAAAGCGAAACAGCAGGAGAACAAGACCAAGCAAGTCAGCCTGCGAATATTGCCATCAATCGAATTATTATTGAAGAAGGCCGCTTCGACTATATCGATGCTTCATTAACACCGGTTTTTAATACTTATGTCGAGCAATTCTCCGGCGACATCACTAATATTTCTTCAGACATTGATGCCCACTCAAAAGTAGCACTATCTGGAAACCTCGATACCTATGGAAAAATTGCCATTAATGGCACAACTAACCCACTCAGCGCTCAACCTAATACTGCCTTAGATATTCAGGTCAACAATATTGACCTAAGTACCGCCAGTCCATATTCGGCTAAGTATGCTGGCTACCTGATCGATAAAGGCAAGTTGGATCTTGACCTGGCTTACGACATCAAGGGCTCTAAGCTGAAAGCGGACAATAAAGTCTTTATAGATCAATTTAACTTTGGAAAGTCTGTCGATAGCCCCGATGCCACAGTCTTACCACTTCCTCTGGCTATAGGTATTATGAAAAACCTCGATGGTGAAATAGATATCGACCTACCAATTAGTGGAGACTTGAGTGACCCGAGCTTCAGCTTTGGCGGCGTACTGCTAACAGCTTTCACAAACCTGATTACCAAAGTGGTAACCAGCCCTTTCTCTATCCTAGGCTCCTTGGTTGAAGGTTCTGATGACATATCATCTGTGAATTTTTCTGCTATGTCTTCGTCAATCGATGCGCTTGAAAGTGAGAAGATTCTTAAGCTTGCTGAAGCTTTGAAGAAGCGTCCTAATTTAAGTATTGAAGTACGGGGCGTAGCAGATAGAAGTGTCGATCTAGAACCTGGTGGGCAGGTGCTTGGCGAAGATAAACTAGCAGTGCTTGCGAAGAGTAGGGCACTGGCCATCGCTAGTTCCTTGGTGGAGATTGGCGGAATTCCAGAGCAACGGATATTCACCCTCGAACCTAAAGTTGTCACGAGTGAAGCCTCAAAAGAGTCCCCGTCTGCCGAACAGGCTCCGACAGTAGCCTCGATTTTTACAATCAAGCCCAACTAAACCCATTCGCAAACATAGAGAAAGCCATGCACAAAACTATTAGCCACTTCTTCGCCTATGTCAGCCGGCTTAAATGGATTAAACGTTGGAGTCTAATGCGTAATGCAATTCATGAGGATGTCGCGGTGCACTCATGGGAAGTCGCTACGATAGCTCATATCTTGGCAATCATTCATAACAAAGACTGCGATCTAAATAATAAAATAGATGCAAACCATTTGGCTGTCGTTGCGCTTTATCATGATGCGACAGAAGTCATCACTGGCGACATGCCTACACCGGTAAAATATCACTCCGAGGCGATGCGTACCGCTTACAAAGGGGTCGAAGAGAAAGCACAGCATGAGTTGCTTGCCCTGCTGCCTGCTTCCTTGCATCAAGATTTTAGTAGTATCCTGCTTGAAGATACGCTCCCGGAGCACTACCTGGTTTTGCTCAAAGCCGCTGACCGACTTTCCGCTCTTCTTAAATGCCGGGCAGAATTGCGTGCAGGAAACCGCGAGTTTGAACAAGCTGAACAGGAAATCAGTTCACGCCTTAATGATATGAACCTTGCACCAGTACACTACTTTCTTGAAGTTTTTGCTCCCGGCTATGATATGTCGCTTGATAACTTGCTGGATGCCTAGTGTTTTGCCATGATTGTTTAATCAAAACCCCAGAGTGATAACCTTATGAAAGCGATTGGCCTAAACCAATATCTAGCAATTGAAGACCCTGAAAGCTTAATCGACTTCGAAGCGAATATGCCTCACCCCACCGCGCACGACCTACTAGTTAAAATCGAAGCCATTAGCGTCAACCCTGTTGATACAAAGGTTCGGGGGCCAAAATCGCAAACTCTAGAAGAGACCAAAATACTTGGTTGGGACGCTTGTGGTGTAGTCGTTTCCGTAGGTGAAAGCGTCACCCTTTTTAGCCCTGGTGACAGGGTGTTCTATGCCGGCGATATTACACGGCAAGGTTGCAATAGTGAGTTTCATTTAGTCGATGAAAACATCGTAGGTTATGCACCACGCTCCCTTGATTCAGCTAATGCCGCAGCCCTTCCACTCACAGCAATTACGGCCTGGGAAGCCCTTTTTGAAAGGTTAAATATTTCAATTGATGGCTCAAGAGCAGAACACGCCAAACCCACGATTTTAATTATCGGTGGTGCAGGCGGTGTTGGTTCGATCGCCACTCAAATCGCCACAAAGCTTGCCGGGCTTGAAGTTATCGCAAGCGCGTCTCGCCCTGAAAGCAAAGCTTGGTGCGAGAAAATGGGTGCCAAACATGTAATCGATCATAGCAAAGCTTTAGATAAACAACTTTCTGATATTGGTATTCCTAGCGTTGATTATATTCTCTGCTGTAATAGCACCGATCAATACTTCGATCTTATGATAGACGTAATCAAACCGCTTGGAAGAATCTGCTGCATTGTTGACAATACGGCCCCCTTGGAAATGAATAAACTGAAATCAAAGTCAGTGAGCTTCGCTTGGGAGTTCATGTTCACCAAAGCCATGTTCAAGACACCAGACCGGATCGAGCAACATCATATTCTTAACGAAGTGGCACGGCTCGTTGACGAAGGTGAGTTCATCTCCACACAGAATCAAATATTATCGCCTATCTGCGCAGACACTCTACGCCAGGCTCATGCCCAACTAGAGCAAGGAAAAACAATAGGGAAGCTCGTCATCGAAAGCTGGGAGTAGAGAGCAACTAGCAAACTATAATTGAAAACATTCTCTTAAATGTTTTCTTCTATCCATTTCGTTAATTGGGCTAAGGGTAAAGCTCCAGAAATCCTGGCAACTTCTTTCCCGCCTTTGAAGATTAATAAACTCGGGATAGATTGTATTCGCCAACGGGCAGCTACTTGTTGATGCACTTCAGTATTCAGTTTTGCAAAACGTAACTTCGGTTCTAGTTTCTTGGCTGCTGCATCAAACGTTGGAGCGAATTGCATACAAGGCCCACACCACGAGGCCCAGCAATCCACGATCACCGGGATCTCATTATGACCAACAACAGCAGCGACATTCTGCGCAGTGATATCCATTGCTTTTCCAAGAAATAACGCTGACTTACACTTTCCACATTTTGGCTTTTCTTTAAGTCTCTCTTCCGGCAACTTATTGCTAACACAGCACTTTGGACAAACTATTTTTATTACACTCATAGTAAGTTTTTAGCTCCTTAAGAAAAATACGAAAGCGATCAATTGAGTAGGTACTCATCTCTTCAGTAAATTATAAACAAAAAAAATCCCCGACTTGCGGGGATTTTTTATTTGCCTAACTCAACTTAGTAGGCAACCA
Organism: Oleiphilus sp. HI0043; assembly: GCF_001634935.1. Lineage (NCBI taxonomy): Bacteria > Pseudomonadati > Pseudomonadota > Gammaproteobacteria > Oceanospirillales > Oleiphilaceae > Oleiphilus > Oleiphilus sp. HI0043. Next base: position 5,170 of record NZ_LWEY01000358.1, read on the forward strand.
GTAGAGGTCCAAAGGCCACGATGAGCAATACTGAGCCCATTGTCATCATTGGCATCAGAATACGCTCATTGCGCTGGTAGAAGGTACCATCCTTAACTTCTTCATCAGCTTTAAGCGCTTCTTCTTCACCCACCACTTGGCGTGTTAACAAGTGATTCAATGCTACCGGCGGGCTCAAGTAACCCAACTCAAAGGCAACCAAAGTCATCATCCAGAAGTGAATTGGATCAATACCAGCCTGGTAAGCAACCGTAGCGATTGTTTGGCTTACCAGAATTACCGCACCAAAGGCTTCCATAATCATACCCATGACAACCAACGCACACACCATAAGGGCCATTGCTGTCCAGATACTTGAGAAGTCACTTGGGAACATCTCAACAACACCGGTTCGTTCGATCATACCACCCAAACAGATACTACAAGCTACCAATAGTAGCAGGGCACCAATTTCAGCCGTTGTCTGGTTGGTGGCTGTACGCACACAGTATTCAATACCTTTATGTGGCTCGGTTGACTTACCATCTTCACTCACCATGTCTTTCTTGGTGATATGTTCAAAAATAAGAATAACGATCATCATCACAGGTAAGATTCGCGCTGCAGAGAACTCATCCAACTGAACGTTTAAGGCCATGTTATAGAACATAATAACGCCACCCATACAAAGGATGTAAGGAATGAGAGGCTTAATTTGCGAAAATGTCTCTGGCAGTGCATCACCAACAGAGGCTAATTGAATCTTGCTCTGACGGTTCACAAACATAACCATAATAAAGAACATAAAGGCACTTAGCGCAAAGACCCATACACCCCAGCCAAATAGTTGGTCGGTCGTTACTTCACGGTTCATGAACGCGATAACAACAACAAGCAAACATGGTCGCAATACAACACCCATACTACCTGACATCGCCGTGGCTGCGAGTGCCAGATTGCGGCGTGCGCCAGCTGCTCTAATTTCGTGATAGATTACTGCACCAGCAGCGATAACGAAGATACCAGAGCCACCTGTGTAGGCAGTCGGTACAGCAGCAAGAACAACCACAACAAAAGCCAACATTTCCGGAGGCATTTTCCAAGGCTTAAACAGGTTCAGAACCAAACCGGCAAAACGGGTTTGTTTCAAGAGCATACCTATCCAGACATACAAACCAACGTTCAGGAACATGTCCGCCAGGTCCATCAGTGTATTCAGATAGATACCTATCCCTGGCATGTGGCCATGAGAGAAGAAGAAAATACCCGCAATGATGGCCATCGTGGAATAGAGAGGAACCGATAACAAAGCATAGCCAATATTACCGCCAGGTTTTAGGTGAGCAGGCACCTTAATCAAATTGTAGATACTGACGATCAACAATAAGGCTATGCCATATACCCAGAAGTTATGCAGCATCGCTTCTTCAGACGGGAGGTTGGTACCATCTGAGTGAGCCAACTCCCGGAAGGCAAAAACCGAAGTCAACAAAACACAATTAGCAATAACCTGTGCAGAGCTCGACACATAGTGATCAAGTCGGTGCAAGACCGGGCGCATGGCAATATGGTGGCGCTTCAAGGTTGCCGTCATTGCACACAAAAAGATCAAGGTTATCAGGATGAACTTTTGGGAAACTAAGCCAACGCCTATCGCGTCAGAAACAAACAACTCTACTGCTCTGAATGCTTCAACGCTCGGGGTAATACGATCGCTTATTTCTTCGTAAGCTGTAAATTTATTCTGACAATCCTGACGTGCATTCTCGATAGAGGTACGAATTAAGTCCGGATCGACAGGTGCAGCATCGAATAGATCTAAACCTAAATCATCATCTTCGGTTTGAGCCAAACGTGCTTGCAACTGCTCTTCAACATTAACGTTTGGATCACAGGTAGGTGCGACAGGATCAACTCGAAGCTTATAGTAGCCCGGCCAGTAATGCTCCCCAACCTGTAATATCTGATTATGGATATCACTACTGGTACTAAAAACAACAACCAGTAACAACAAAATACAAGCTGGTAATGACGATAGCCACTCAGAAATTGAGCGGCCGCTTTGTGTATTGGAAGCCACGTAGTCCCTTCTCCCCGAAAAATGAATTGGTTTATTATTAGCCAAAAAAAAAATGCCGGTAGATTATACCGGCATTCCTTAGTAGCAGACTAGCTGGAGATTGACTTTCTTTTTTTCAAAAATGGGCAAATCACCTTGATTCAAGCATATTAAGGTGATACAAGTCTCATTTTTTAAAACAAGTCATCCAGTTCAACAGTTTCGATATCATCAGCGGCATTCTCATCCCAGAAAGATCCAAGTTGACCAACTGGAGTTCGGTGCCCCATATTTTCTGTCCACATTTTATCTGAAATTCGGGTGATCGCTTCTGTTGCTGCTACGTCCAATAAACGATACTGCTTATTCGCTTTATGATTAGTGATGTGCTCAGCATGTCGCTTAATAACCGTTCTTACACGCTCCATGTCACCTTTAGAATAAGCGGCGATAATATGGAAAACGTGCGCCAAACGGATATGCGCATTTTCACCAATCTGGTCAGCTTGCTCCAATCGCTCCCAAGCATTTTCACCCTCTGGTAATGCACCAGGTAACAAGCTCCAAACCGCTGCTTTTAACGCTAAAGGGACGCCAAACCACGCCCGGTTATCCAAACAACCCGCACCACGTTCTGCTTGTGCCGCAATGTTTTTAGGCACCCCGGTACCAACACCCGAGAGAATATCGTGGTTCAAGGACAAAAGACCATTAATCAATCCCGCCAACCAAACAATCTGATCAAACTCTTGCTCAAGATCAGGACACTCACCACCAATTTCTAAACCTCCATTAAACTGAATCAAGGCCAGCCAGCCTTTGTAATAACGCTTCGCAGCTCTTACATGGTGATTTTTCTGGGCGATCAATGAATCTTGCGCCATATCTGGCTGCTGTCCACGAATGTATCGCAAGTACGCAAGCTCTTGTTCAAAAGCTCTTGCTTCTTCACAACCACCAGCACCTAAGTTTAGAAGCACTTCCAGCTCCCAGGGCTCTTCAGTGATTCGGCCAATTGATTCAACCATCGCTCCCAGCGCTTCAGCACCAGTACAACCCGCAACCAAGTCATCAGTCGTCAACAACTGAGGTACAACGTGCGCCTCGGCCAACAGGGTTATCGCATCACCTGTAGGTTTAACCATTGGCTTAACCAAAAACTGGTTAATCGCTTTACAGCCGCCCAGTAAAGACGACAACACTACGGAAAGAACAATCCATTTTATATATGTACGGCTGCTATTCAGCTTCACAATAGGCTCCTAAAAACATTCAGATACTTTCTGCAATCGCGGATTATCTACGACTTGATAGAATTTTAGTGAGATCGATGGCACAAAGATTAAAATTCGTGCCAAAATTATACGCGGGTTCCGTAAATCAAAACTCAATATGGCTACCAATTTGAAACAAGTTCACAGATATTTCATTTTTTAACAAATTTTGCTTTTTTTACTTTTACCCATTGCAAGCAAAGCGATCTGGACTATCTTTAGGGTGTACAAAGTCCTCTGGACTGCAGACCCTGTCTGGCGTGTACCTAAGACAACAATCTCAATTAAGGTAAAATTCATGAAAAAACCTGAACTTGCTGCTGCCATTGCTGAAAAAGCGGACCTAACCAAAGAAAAAGCCGGTGAAGTCCTGAATATTCTGACCGATGAAATCACCAATGCAATGAACAAAAATGATACCGTAAGCCTGATCGGTTTCGGCACATTTTCAGTCAGAGAGCGAAGTGCTCGTACTGGTAAAAACCCTCAAACTGGTGCAACAATCCAGATTGCTGCAAGCAAGTCTGTTGGCTTCAAGCCTGGCAAGTCACTGAAAGATGCAGTGAACGGCTAGCTGGCCTGAGCCAAATTCAAAAAAGAGGCTTTCAAGGCCTCTTTTTTATTTCTACTAAAGTTTTATCGAAACCTGTAGCTTCGCTAATAAATCCTGACTAATCCCCTGTACCTTCAATAAAGCATCCATAGATTCATAGGGCCGGCCATCAATAATCTTTTGCGCCAGAACCTTACCCACACCCGGTAATGTTTGCAAAACGACAATGTCATCCTGATTAATATCAATCAGCTGCTTACTAAGGCTAACTTCACATTCCGTTTCTGCTTTATCCTCACCATTATCTTTAGGCTGACGCGTATCTTCTACCTGGTATATTTTCGGCGGACTAGGCTCTCTCTCACTCACGCGCTCAGCTAATAGCTTTAGTTGCTTCAGCTCTATCAGCATTTGTTTCTGCTGTTCAAGGCTTTCATTAGTATTTTTTGCTAATACGTAAAGCCCCCATAAAACACAAACAAAGCCAAGGAATCCGATAATACCCATACCTTATTCTCCAATCCTATGTGTAAGGTGCAATCAATCTAACTCGAAAGAAATCCTACCATCTAGAATAGTTGTGAGTACTTGCCCCTTCAAACTTTTTCCTATTAAAGGTGTGTTTTTTCCATGAGAAATGATTTTGTCAGCACTCAACTGACGTTCACCTTCAGGAGAAAAAACACATAAGTCAGCCACGGCTCCTACTTCTATTTTCGGACAGTTCCTGCGTAAAACCTTGCTAGACCCTCGAGTCATCGCTTCAATAAATCTGGGCAGACTTATTTCTCCGCTGTCCTCTAAACGCATGGCAAAGGGCAAAAGAAATTCTATATTACTCATTCCCGCTTCAGTTTCAGCAAAAGGCGCTTGTTTCGCTGCAGCCTCATGTGGACGATGAGCGCTGGTGATCGCATCAATCACACCACGGTTTACACCATCAACAAGTGCTAAACGATCCCGCTCTTCTCTTAACGGCGGTAAGCAATAATAAACACTATTAAAATCCTCAATACACTCATCGGTGTAGAGTAGATTCTGAATCGCAACATCTGCCGTAATATTTACACCTGCAGCTTTTGCTTGCTCAAGCTGAGAAACAGATTCAGCCGCCGACAATTGAGAAAGGTGGAGATGCACTCCCGTTGCTTTAGCTAACTGAATCAATTGCGCAACGGCGATGGTTTCAGCCAAAGAAGTAATGCCTTGCAGGCCAACGGTGGTACTTACTTCACCTTCATGCATGACCCCTTGTTGTAATGAGGGCTCTACAGGGTTCACAAAAACGCTCATCTCATGCGTTTTTGCATATTCAAAACAGCGCTTGGTCACGGCTAAATTTTTAAGCGGGTTGTAAGCGTTACTCAAAGCCACACATTGCGCTTTCTTCAGGGATGAATAGGTAGCTAACTGCTCTCCTTTTAGTCCCTGCGTCAACGCACCAATTGGTAAAACTCTGCAATAGTCCGTCTGTGCGCTTAGCTCTCTAATCAACTTTGACACAGCTTGAGAGTCATTGACCGGCCGGGTTTCTGGAGTACAGCATAAGGTCGTCACGCCACCCGCGGCGGCGGCTTTGGTTTCACTTGCGATACTGCCTTTTATGGAGTTTCCTGGCTCTGGCAAAGCGACAGAAAGATCAATCAAGCCTGGTAATACATAGGCTCCATTCAATTCTTTTGTAGGAGTGCCACTTATCTCGGCAACATCGATTGCCTCGATCAGACCATCTTTAATCAGCAAGGTTTCAAAAGGAGCCCAGGACGCGCCGGAGTCAGAGAAAACTAGACGCTGACCATTTTTAAGAAGCATGCTCATTTTGACTCCTCACTGTTTTTCTCTTCCGTTTGACCACTCATTGCCATCGACATAACCGCCATTCTTACAGCAATACCATTAGTGACCTGATCCAGGATCACTGACTGCTCGCCATCTGCAACTTCCGACTCGATCTCAACGCCGCGGTTAATCGGCCCCGGGTGCATTACAATTGCATCAGGTTTGGCTAGTGCCAAGCGCTCACGAGTCAAGCCATAAAGCTGAAAGTATTCCTGCTCACTCGGTAGCAAAGCTCCTTGCATTCGTTCACGCTGCAATCGAAGCATAATAATCACATCAAGGTCTTTTAGGCCTTCATCCATATTGTTATAGACATTAACATCCAATGACTCGACACTTTTCGGCAGCAAGGTATTAGGAGCTATCACTCTTACTTCATCAACACCGAGTGTATTCAGCGCTCTAATCTGGGATCGTGCAACTCTTGAATGCAAAATATCACCCACAATTGCGACTTTCAGGCCCTCGAATTGCCCCTTATTCTGACGAATAGTCAGCATATCCAGCATTGCTTGTGTCGGGTGGGCGTGCCAACCATCTCCTGCATTCACAATAGCCACACCAGGTGTGACAGACTCTGCGATAAAATGCGCGGCACCACTCGAGGCATGTCGAACAACAAACATATCACTGGCCATCGCTTCGAGATTACGCAGCATATCCGAAAGCGATTCGCCTTTTGAGGTAGCAGAGGTATTAATATCCAGATTAAGTACATCGGCGGATAAACGCTTGGCAGCCAATTCAAAGGTGCTTCGAGTCCGTGTACTGGCTTCAAAGAAAAGATTCACGACAGTTTTGCCACGCAAAAGGGGAACTTTTTTGATGTTCCTTTCGCCAACTTCGATCAATGAGTCTGCGGTATCCAAAATTTCTGTCAGGAGCTCTTTACTGAGCCCAGATACCGTCAAGAAGTGCTTGAGTCTTCCTGACTTAGTTAGTTGAATAGGCGCCTGCATGAAAATTTCCTGTTAAAAACCGTCGTCGTTGAAATGTAGTTACTGTATTTTTAGGTGTAGATTCTCTGGACCGATAAGCTTTATACGCTGCCCCTCGGCTAAAGATAATTTCGCCCCAACCACATGAGGTGCGATTGGAAGCTCCGGACGCCCTACATCTACCAGTACGGCCAGTGTAATACTTGCTGGTCTGCCGTAATCAAATAGTTCGTTCATCGCTGCACGCACAGTACGGCCAGACATTAAGACATCATCGAATAAAACGATATGCTTATCTTTTGTTTCGAAGGGCAAGCTAGATGGCTCAACTTTTGGATTCAAACCAATTTGAGTAAAGTCGTCGCGATAGAAAGATATATCAAGCTCACCAATCAGTTTTTCATTCGCCAAACTTTTTTGAATAGCCTTAGCGACCCAAACACCGCCGGTGCGAATCCCGACAAACTCATAGTCAGTGATATTCTTTTCTGCCAAATAATGGCTTAGTTGCTGTGACATCGCACCCAATAAGGCTTCTACAGCTTGTTCATCATGCATTGTCAGTTCCTTTATTGTCACTCATTGCTGCAAACCAGCTTTCTAGTATTAAACATGCTGCGGCACCGTCAACCGAGTGATCCCCAAAATCTACGTACCGACCCGTTCTAGCTTTCACCGCCTGCTTAGCTTCGAAGCTTGAGAGCCGCTCATCCATCATATCGACCGGTTTATTAAAACGGCCTTTTAAGCGCTTACCGAACTTCTTCGCTCGCAATGACATATCGCTTTCAGAGCCATCCATATTCAAAGGTAAACCAACGACAAAGCCTGTCGGTTTCCATTCTTCTACCAATTGTTCAATTACTTCCCAGTCAGGAATCCCCTCTCTGGCTTTAATGGGAGCAAGCTCTGATGCGGTTTTAAGTAGGCTATTCCCACAGGCAACACCGAAGCGCTTTACACCAAAGTCAAAACATAAGTAGGTCAAGGCTTCATTGGTCATTAAGCGTGACCTATCTGGCCACTGAGCTGGTCTGCCTTAATACCGAGAATATCCATCGCCATTGTCAGTTTTTTGCTATCGTCGTCAGCAAACAATATGTCCTGAGACCCGGGGCAAGTTAACCAAGTGTTTTCTGTGAGCTCACCTTCTAACTGCCCCTCTCCCCAACCAGCATAGCCAAGGGCAACCAGATAGGTTTGTGGCCCGGTTCCCTGTGCAATGGCTTCAAGGATGTCTTTAGATGTGGTGAGTTTCAGTCCGGATGATAACTCTAGCGTAGATTGCCAACATTTTTCACCATCATGAAAGATAAAACCACGATCTCTTTGGACCGGCCCGCCAGCGTAAATTTTGGCATCAGTATCAATCGTCATACTGATATCTAACTGTTCGAGTAACTCAGCCAAGCCAATATCGGTAGGGCGGTTAATCACAACGCCCATTGCGCCATCGCTGCTATGATCACAAATATACGTCAGAGACCCTGAGAAGTTTGGATCTTTCATCTGGGGCATTGCGATCAGAAACTGATTTTCTAAATGGCTACAAATAGCTGGATACTCCACTCTTGTTATAAGAAAAGGTGCGAATCAATTCTAATACATCTCGCTCTTTTCTTACATTCTTTGGAAAGGGCGCAAAGGGCGCCGCTCGATGAACAATATCTCTGGTTTTGGAGTCCAGAACTAGATCTCCTGAGCTCTGTAACACGACAACCTCTTTAATCGTGCCATCGGAATAGATAGAAATTGAGACGCGGGGTTTACCATACAAGCGCTTCCCGGCATCTTCAGGAAAGTTCAGACTGCCTGTCCGCTCTATCTTACTGACAACGTGCGCCACATATTGAGAATCGACCGCTTTCATTGTCGAGGCTGCGGTCAAGCGAGTCACCCTTGGGCGTTTAGCATAATTTTGCCTCTGCCTATCTAAATCAGCTTCCAGTTCAGCTATTTCGAGGCTTCGTTCCAGAATGGACTTTCGAGGCTGCACTTCGGTGGGCTTATTTTCTTCTTGCACACGATCAAACAGGCTGGGTCTTAGCCTTTCGCCCGATACCGAGCTGATCACCTGTTTATCACGCTTTTCTATACTGTCTTGTGTTGGCGCTGGAGAGCTGGCTAATTGCTCCAGGGCATTGAACTGCTTCGATTCAATCGGCGTCGTGACTCTCGCTTTTTCTTCTAGCGTACCGCTGCCAAGCTGGTTGGTCTCGGCAAAGAAGTCCGCCTTATCTGGCTTGGTCTCATCCTCAAAGCGAGAAAGCGTAATTTCCATAGTAAACGCCACGGGCTCCGGATCTTCTTCCAGAAAATCGGTCAGGATAATTAAGCTATGTAAGGCCAGCGCGACAAAAACCGTAAAACTAAGACGATCAGTATCGCTAACACCCATTGCTCGTGCTACCACTGCCAATTTAGCTCCCCTACAGATTGCGTCTCTTGCTTCATATTACTTTTTACTAGCACTCAATTTCTGCTCAATCGTCGATATTAGCTTATCAGCAATTTTGATTTGGCTAACCCTTTCAATTTCCTGAATACAGGTTGGACTGGTGACATTTATTTCTGTCAGGTAATCACCAATCACATCGATACCTACAAATAACAAGCCCCTATCTAGTAAATCATCTTTTATCTGATCAACGATCCAATAGTCACGTTCAGTCAGTGGCAGCACTTCTCCACGACCACCTGCAGCCAAATTGCCTCGCGACTCACCTTGCCCCGGAATTCTCGCCAAGCCAAAAGCAACCGGCTCACCATCAATAATAAGTATACGCTTATCGCCATTCTTTATCTCAGGCAAATATTTTTGCGCCATCACCTGTTGCTGGCCATGCTGACTCAGCGTTTCGAGAATCACACTTAGGTTACTGTCCCCCAGAGTCACTCTGAAAATAGAAGCGCCTCCCATACCATCCAAGGGTTTATAGATGACGTCTTCATGCTGCTTACAAAACGCTTTCAAGCGTTGCTGATCTCTCGAGACCAAAACAGGCGGGCAACATTGGGGGAAAAGAGTCGCGTATAGCTTTTCATTACAATCTCGCAAGCTTTGGGCTTTATTTAATACTAAAGCTCCCTGCTGCTCGGCCCGTTCTAGAATATGCGTAGCGTAAATAAACTCTGAATCAACGGGTGGATCCTTACGCATAAGAATGACGTCTAACTCAGCCAAATCGGCTTCGCGCGGCTCACCAAGTTCATACCAGCTTTGCTCATCGTTACTTACCTTGAGAGGCGTCAAACGTCCACGAGCCGTACCTTGATCCAAATATAGGTCAGACATTTCCATATAGTTCAAAGACCACTGGTCTTTGAACTATATGGAAATGTCTGACCTATATTTGGATCAAGGTACGGCTCGTGGACGTTT
>NZ_LWEY01000359.1:0-1746 GCF_001634935.1 Oleiphilus sp. HI0043
CTTGCAGCTTTTCGCGCAGCTCATGTTCACTATGCTCGCGACGAGATAGAAGATCTACGGCTTTATTTTTAACACTTTGGAGATCTGCTTCTCTCTTCATTTACCACGTTTTTCCATAAAGCCCTGCGACTCTTTTCAATATTGGCCCTATACGGCTCTCGTCACGTAATGAATCCCGCTAAATACCAGAGAATAGTGGAGATTTTTACGCGAGGCTGCGCTAGAATGCCCGAGCCTATTGCTCTCTTGAAGCTAACAAAAGCCTCAGGGTGCAACATTTGGAACGAGTTTAAATATATCCAAGCTCGTTCAGTTAATTAAGACTATAACGTGAAAAACAGCAGATTCCTATGTCAACAATGTCAGTAGGAATTCGACTTTTCGCACTCTCAAAGTCTTAAGACAAAACGGTTTCCTTTTTCGAAAGGACTAACACTTTACAAGAGCATTATTAAAAACAGAGATAAGCGAGATACCAGCATGGCTACTTTTCTTTCCAAGCTATTCAAACCAAAATGGCAAAGCAAGCATACAGCAACCAGACTTGAAGCAATCAAAGAGCTCAACCCTGGCCAGAATGAAGATCATCAAATATTACTTCAGCTTGCACAAAACGATGAACAAGTAGCCGTCAGAAAAAGCGCCACATCACGCTTAACTGACCCTCAAGCACTGATCACGCTTCACGCGCAGTCTAAAGACGAACTAAAGCCTCTAATTGAAGAAAAGTTATACGAGCTGGCTAACGCTCAGTCATTGAGTATTTTCGACCTAATTACTGACAATAAAATACTTACTCAAATGATCATTAAGTCGAATCAGGCAGATGCTTTCCTAAGCGGTTTGGCTCGGATTGAAGATAAGCAATCACTGCTAGAAATTGCAGTAAAAGCAAAAATGGCAAAACTCCGACAAGCCGCTGCTGAGCTTATCGAAACAGAAGCAGACTTAAGCACACTGCTGAGTCAGGCAAAGGGTAAGGACAAATCGGTTTATCATATAGCCAAGTCCAAGCTTGCCACTATCCGCAATCAGATCGCTGAACGAAGTCAACAGCAACAAGATATAGAGAAAGCACTAGCAGACATTACCGCCCTCGCAAAAACCGAGGTTCTTCAGCACTACGATGCCAAGCTTTTTAACCTAAGCAAACGTTGGGCGGCAGTTAGCCTCAGTGCTAACGAAACACAACGCAAAGAATTTGCTCACTACCAAGCTGAGTGCCAAGCAAGAATTGATAAAATTGCCCAAGAAAAGCTCGAAGCAGAAGAACAGGAGCGCTTAATCCAAACCGGTGGTGATGAGCAAGAAGCGACTTTGTATACATTGTCTGAAACACTTAAGCGCTTCACCACGGAGGTCCCCTCATTTCATGATATCTCTGCAATTGACGCGCTAATCAAAACTCAGGAAAACCGCTGGCTCGAAGTCACTCGCAATGTAAAAGTCGAGAAGAACAAGGCAAAGCACTATCAAGTATTAATGAGTGAGATTCGTCAGTACTATAAAGCGCTTACGCTCTTGAAAGAAGCTGAGCCCGAGCTAAAGGAATCGATCGACGAACTTAGCAAACAGGGTAAAAAAGACAGCACGCAACTCGATACGCTCAACCAAAGAATTCGTAAGCTTCTTAAGCAGGTAAATTGGCCGAAAGATTACGCACAACCAGAAGTTATTTCCCAAAGCAATGAAGCGCTGGGGCATTCTGCTGAAATTAAGCAACAGGTCGCTGAGAACACTAAAGAG
>NZ_LWEY01000360.1:0-432 GCF_001634935.1 Oleiphilus sp. HI0043
TATACAATCTCTGTGTGATCGCCGGTTGGGGAATGACTCAGCTTAAAGCTGAAGCGCTAGGGCTTAAGGGAGATATCGTTGTTGCCAAGGGGGAGATCAACTACCTTCGGCCACTGAGAGGCCGGCTTGTCGCCACGGCTTATGCACCTGCACCCGAAATCTTGGAAAAAGCTCAGCACCATCACACCGGGCTTGGAAAATCGGTCTTCCATATTGAGGTGAGCGTCCCGGATGAGAATGGCAAAACCTGCGTTAAGTTTAGCGGTAAGTACGCAGTATTAGCCGCTCAAACTTGATGATAGTGTTTGATAACGTGATGGATGGCCTGACAGAGTTTTGCTAGTTCATCATTGCTCATGACATAAGGCGGCATGACGTAAACGAGTTTACCAAAGGGGCGCACCCAAACACCTTGCTCAACGAAGCGGCCTT
>NZ_LWEY01000361.1:0-1042 GCF_001634935.1 Oleiphilus sp. HI0043
TACGTTGTAAAACATGCACATTCAAAATCAAAATACTCGAATATTGGTAATCCAGATAATATCAAAAACTGCTTTAACTGAAAAAAGCACCCTCATAAGTTAGTTTGCCCAATTTATAGATATAGTTGTAATTTTAGCTTTTTAGTTGCAAAAGTTTAGTTCTTTAGTTGCTCACCCACAAGTACCAGTCAATTACGCTTCACCAGAATATATAAGTGCGCATAATATATATTATGTTAAATAGATCGTGGTTATGTATATGGTGATTCGCTTCGTTATCATGTGTTCTACTCTGCTAATAAAACGCACTACCATCGGCACAATAATGTAGCAACACTTCTTATATGTGTGACCTATTCAGTTCCTTTGCATTATTGACTGTTATTTCCGTGACATAGTTGTTAACAAAAGCGGAACAAAGTGTGTAATGAGTTATTGGTGGGCATCTGCGACGATGAATGCTGGGAATAATGCCTCTACGGCAATCAGTCGAGGTATGTTGGTTTCACTGAAATAGTGAAGTTGATAAAACGAGCTATACTATTTAGCTGCTCCACCTTGTTTTGTTTTATCAAATTTTCTTTTTGTTAAGAACTTCTCTTCTGTCTGGAGATGCTGCATGTGTAAAAAACTATTGGGTTTTATGAAAGGCAGAGGATTCACGCTTGTCCTAAGCTTTTTCCTAGCATTTTTTTCACTTGTGGTGCATGCAGCAAGCCTTAGTGGCGTAGTGAAAGATCATCAGGGAAACTTAATTGATGGTGCGAGCGTAACTCTCTTTGAAGTATTGCAAGATGATACTTTTCTTCAAATTGGAGACACCCAAAAAGTTAGTTCAGATGGCGCCTATGAATGGGATGTTTCGCCTAGTAGTTATGTGCTTCGAGCCTCTTTTATAGCATCGGATGTTTCGCTTTCTGGTGCGCCAAATAGTGTAGCTATCTCATCCGAAGATTTTGAAGTTTATGTAGATACAATACGTGATTTACAGTTCGATTTTCTTGTCCTGTCTGGCAAGGTACTTGATACTAATAAAGCCCCT
>NZ_LWEY01000362.1:0-671 GCF_001634935.1 Oleiphilus sp. HI0043
CATTCCGGGTATTTATGTCCATAGCTTGCTAGCCACCCAAAACGACTATAAGCGAAGTTATAAACACAATGCGCTTCGTTAGCATTACCAAAGTACGACAAGTTTTCTCTATTGGGAATGTTAGTCTCAGTGATAATAATGGCATCGGGCTGAGCATGTTCGATTAACAAACGAAGCAGGCGAACGACGTTATGTGTTTCTTCCAGATTGATACTGCTAGTACCGGCACGCTTCCATAGAAAGGCAATAGCATCCAGGCGAAATACTCGAACGCCCATATCGAGGTAGTGTCTAATGATCTTGATGAATTGCAGTAATACCCGAGGGTTTCTGAAATCGAAGTCGACCTGATCATGACTAAAGGTACACCATACGTGTTGCGTGCCGTAAGGCGTTTCAGTTTTTCTAAGTAGTGGGCTTGTTCTGGGCCTAACGACAGCGCTTAGGTCTGTTTCCGGGTCTTCGGTAAAAAAGTAATCGTGTCCAGGGCCTTCGGCTTTAATAAAGTTCTGAAACCAGACACTACGGCTAGAGCAATGGTTAATCACCAGATCACTCATAAGCTTATAGTGGCTGGCGATGTCCTGGATATCGGGCCAATCGCCTAAGGCTTCATTAACGCTTGAAAAATCCATGACCGCAAAGCCATCGTCTGAGCTATAGGGGAAAAA
>NZ_LWEY01000363.1:0-1120 GCF_001634935.1 Oleiphilus sp. HI0043
AAGGACTCTCCCTGGCCAGGCAAGCGGTCGAGAGCTCTTAATACGTAGCCAGATTTCAGTGCAACAATGGTGCTTTGTTTGGCGTTTGGTTCACGGTAAGGGTAGACACTTTGGTAACCATTTTGCTCCATGTGTTCCAATAGGCGGCAGACATAATCAAAGGTCAGCTCTGCTTTGAGCTCCAGGAAGAGTTAGTGTATCCAAAGACCCAAGCAAAGTTTGGCATTTGGCTGAACATCATGCCTTTATAGTTGGTTAGCTTAGGCGCATCGACGTCGTGACCATCGACACTCAGTTTCATTTTTCCCCATAGCTGAAGATCGAGCCCTGTGGCGGGAACAATAATATCGGCTTCAATTTCGTCGCCCGACTTCAACAATATTCCTTTCTCAGTGAAGCGCGCTATATGCTCAGTGACGATACTCGCTTTGCCGGAACGAACTGAATTGAATAAATCTGCATCAGGTACCAGGGCCATACGCTGATCCCATGGATTGTAGGTGGGCTTGAAATGAGTATCGACGTCAGCTGCTCCCGCCAGTGCTTTCCTATTCATATCTCTGACAAGCTTACGAATAAAGTTTGGAAAGCGTTTGGATAACATAAATACCATTTGCTGCATGGTAGTGTATTTGGCGCGCATGATTCTATTCGTTAGGCCCGCCGGGAGTATTTTAGAGATTATTCTAAATAACATGTCTGAAGCGGGGCGAGAGTAGACGTAGCTTGGCGAGCGCTGAACCATGGTGACATGAGCTGCTTTCTTTGCCATTGCGGGTACAACGGTGACGGCCGTCGCACCACTGCCTATGACAATAACGCGCTTACCTGAGTAGTCCATATCAACAGGCCATTGCTGAGGGTGGGCAATGGTTCCTTTGAAGTCATCATAGCCTTCGAAATTTGGCAGGTAACCTTTTTCATAATTGTAATAGCCTGAACAACAGGTAAGGAATTTCGCAGCAATATGGTACTGCGACCCATCTGCTCGCTCGATACTGACAAGCCAGCGGTTTTGTTCCGAGTTCCAGTCAGCTGATATGACTTTCTGTTGAAAACGAATGTACTGGTCCAGGTTCTCATCAGAAACCAGTTCATCTAGATAATGCTTGATGCGGTC
>NZ_LWEY01000364.1:0-633 GCF_001634935.1 Oleiphilus sp. HI0043
CGAAGGTGAGCCGCTTCGTGATGAATTCGAAAACATTATTTACGTCCAGGAAACTGTACCAGTGGGGCCAACTATGAATACAGCAGGTGCTTTGAGAAGTGGGGAATTTTTAGACTTGTTTGAAGCAGGTGGTTCTCATGAAGGTGATCTCACTTTATCCGAGCTTAAGTTGATTTCTGAATGGTTGGACCTTGGGGCGCAATACTTTAACGACCCTTTTGCGGCACCAATTAACTAGTATTGATTACATAGAGATTTTCCTCGTGTGTAGAGAAGAGTTGAACGTTGCATGATTAAAAAAGGATATTTATGTCAGGCTTAACACGCTGCCAGTATTCTTGCTTGGTGGTCTTCATTTTGTCGCTGTTCTCATGGCCTGTTTTAGCCAGTGAGGCCGAAACTCGTGAAGACCATGCCGGGTCTACCGTATTTGCGCCTCAGCTTAAAGTGGTACTTCCTTTTGTGGAATGGCGCACAGGCCCCGCGCAAGGTTTCCCTGTATTCCATATCAGCGAAAAAGGGGAGTGGCTAGAAGTTTCAACTCGAAAGACGGAGTGGTTAAAAGTTCGTGATCGCAAAGGTAATGAAGGTTGGTTGCATATTGCTGATGTATTGCAGATGGAAGACGCTAAT
>NZ_LWEY01000365.1:0-908 GCF_001634935.1 Oleiphilus sp. HI0043
TAGTTTGTTATCAAGCCCGGTTACTTAATCGGGCTTTTTTAGTTTAGCGTTGGCAGATATATTCGAACCCTTGCCTGTCGTGATTAGCTCAGGCTGATAGCAATAGGGTCCTCGCTAAGGGGCGGTAAATAGTCAAGACGGGTCTTGTTTGTTGAGAAATAACTGAATGATTTGATGTGCTGCAGAGTAGGGGGTTACACTATTTTCCTGCACAGCTGAGCGGAGCTTAGGTAGTGCTGATTGAACTGGAGGGTGACTTTTAAGCTCCTGTTCCAACATATCTTTTACCAAGGTGTTCAACCATTCTCTATTTTGTCGGGCGCGTTTATCCTCAAATAGATTAAGGCCTTCTTCATTGGAGTGGCTTTTGCCTTGTTCCTGGTAGTCCAGAATCATGTCCCATACAGTCTCAATTCCGGTGTTCTCAAGAGATGAGCAGGTGAGAATTTGAGGTTTCCAAAAACCATCGTGCTGTAAGAGGTGAAAGGCATTACTGTAGTGGTTTTTGGTTTGCTGAGCCAAGCCTTGGTTAGGACCATCACTTTTGTTAACGACTAAGGCATCCGCCAGCTCCATAATGCCTCGTTTGATGCCTTGTAAGTCATCTCCAGCGTTAGGAAGCATCAATACGAGAAAGAAATCGACCATCGAGGCGACTTCATACTCGGATTGGCCTACACCAACGGTCTCTACGAGTATTACATCGTAGCCGGCGGCTTCGCATAGGAGCATTGTCTCACGGGTTCTAAGCGCGACGCCACCTAGCGCGCCTTCAGAAGGGCTGGGGCGAATAAAGGCATTGTCTTCACGGGCAAGTTTTTCCATGCGGGTTTTATCGCCAAGGATACTTCCTCCACGTAGAGGAGAGCTGGGGTCGACAGCGAGTACAGCTACCTTTTTTCCATTAG
>NZ_LWEY01000366.1:0-1057 GCF_001634935.1 Oleiphilus sp. HI0043
TAAACCGACTCTTACTGACACTCAATAAAGCTCGTTACAATAAGCCGCAAAGATTAAAAGACTAATAGAGATTGTTTGCTAGTATTAATAGTTAATAAAGAACAACTATGATATCCCCTGAGCTCATGCAAAAAAAATTCGTTGTAAAAGACATCCTGAAGCACCATAACATCACCAGCTGGTTCCAACCGATCATTAATGTCGAGCGGCGTGAACTCATCGGCTGGGAGGCCTTTTCACGAGGGCCAGAGACTGATAATGGTTTAGAAACGCCAGCAATGTTTGATACGGCTGCCGAAGCGGGTATTTTAAAACCTTTTGACTTGATGTGCCTACACACAGCGGCCGAGAGCTTTGACCAGCTTCAACTGGAGAACAAGTTATTCATCAACATATCCAACGAAATGCTCATCGCCAGTAGTCGTTTAAAGGATCAGGTTGGAAAACTCATTGCTGACAATAGAGTTCCATCAACACGTATGGTGTTGGAAATTGATGAAAAGAATGCCAGCAATAACATTAATGAGCTTATCGAAGCTGTTCATTTTTTTCATGAGCAAGGCTTTGAGGTCGCAGTTGACCATTTGAGTGGAATAGACAATGTTGGTGAAAGCGCGTCGTTACATAAACTCTGGTCTGAAATAAAACCAGATTACATCAAACTGGATCGCAGCTTCATTCAAAACGTAAATGGTAGTGCCAGCAAACAAAAAACGGTCAAAGAAGTGGTAGCTGTCGCCCGCTCGATTGGTTCTGTGTTAATTGCTGAAGGGGTCGAAACAGAAAAAGAGCTTAAGAAGCTATATGAGCTAGGAGTTCATAATGTCCAAGGCTATTTAATTCAAAAACCACAGTTAGCACCCGTCGCCCCCAAGCTCGATGACTTACTCGACAAAGAACTGTTCGCAGAAACCAACCCAAAAAGTTTGGCCTGCGACTTGGTTGTTTCAACAGCTCATGTCGAAGTCGGCACCACAATCCAAAGCGTCTTTGAGTTACTTGAAGCCAATGTTCACATGAGTTCCATTGCGGTAGTAGAGAATGAGAAAGTAAAAGG
>NZ_LWEY01000367.1:0-1098 GCF_001634935.1 Oleiphilus sp. HI0043
GAGCGAATTTTTCATGTCGTGGACAGCTGAGGCGATAATCATCGAGAAATCGGGTTGTTTGTCTTTACTCATGATACTGTACTCGTTCAATTTTGTTTTTTGGATTGAAGTTCTGCTACTTGCTTCTCGAGGTGTTTAAGCCTTCGGTATTGGTTATGCTGTTCGGGTATGTTGTTTATTTTTTCAAGGGACTGCTCTGCAAGCTTTAATAAGCTATGGTCAGCAGTTTCTTTAAATAGCTTCGTTACAACTTGAGCTAGATTAAGATTCAAGGCTGCGTGTCTTGGTGTATGCTTGAGCGCTTCTTTGAATGCTTCAGCAGCTTGTGCAAGTTGGCCTTGTTCAAACTGCTCAATACCTGATTTATTAAGGCGTTTTGCTTGCTTTTTGGCCACTAAGCTTTCGGGTTCGTCAAGCTGGCTTTCAATTTGCGCTAGCGCTTCGGGGTCGTTACTGAATCGCTCAGCGAGTGTGATTAAGAGTTTCTCGGCACGTTCAAGCTCGTTTAAGGAGTAGAGTGTCTTTGCTAGCTCGATGCCAATTTCCGCTGAGAGCTTCTCTTCTTCAATCATGCACTCTGCTTGATGAAGTTTTTCCTGTGCTGCTTCGGCATTGTTCTGACCATTAAATACTCGAGCCTCGATAAGCGTTGCATTGAGGCAGGCCTGTTCGTCAGTCGAAAATTTATGTGTTAATTCGTTTAGAACTTGTATCGCTTCGTCCGCATGTGTTTTGCCAGAATCACTAAGGTCTCCCGATGACCTTTCGGATAAGCAGCGGCCAAGGTTTAGGTAGTTGTCAGCTTTTTCATGTATTGAGTGTTCGCCATATCGAATAGCTTTCCTGTATGCCTCTGTTGCGCTTTCAATGTCTTGATTCTTNTGACATAGCTTGCCTAGTTTCTCATGACGTAGAATTACTCTGGGCGACATTTCAACTGCTGACTCAAGTGATTCTTGTGCTTTCTGTGGTTGATTCAGTTTCTCGTAGCAAGCTGCGAGACCGTCATATGCTTCAACCATGTAGGGGTTAAGTTTAAGTGCCGCCTTAAAGTTCTCCAGGGCAGGTGAGTAGTCTTGATTTGCTAATTGAGCTTGC
>NZ_LWEY01000368.1:0-899 GCF_001634935.1 Oleiphilus sp. HI0043
TGGTGCCCGCTACAACCATGTCTAATAACGAATCTTCCAACTCAGCGTTTGTTGGGTTAAGTGAATAACCATCTTCATCAGTAAAGCCAACACGTGCTGCACCGATAGGACCATTGAACGGAACACCTGAGATAGCCAACGCAGCAGAAGTACCGATCATCGCTGCGATATCTGAGTTGTCAGTTTTGTTTGCTGACATAACAGTACAAACAACCTGAACTTCGTTCATGAAACCATTTGGAAACAACGGACGAATTGGACGGTCAATTAGACGAGAAGTTAGCGTCTCTTTTTCAGAAGGACGCGATTCACGCTTGATGTAACCACCTGGGATTTTACCAATCGCATACTGTTTCTCGTTGTAGAAAACAGATAATGGGAAAAAGTCTTGGCCTGGCGCAGTTTGTTTAGCTGCTGTTACCGCAACCAATACTGCGATATCGTCCATTGTGACTAATACAGAACCTGTTGCTTGACGAGCGATTCTGCCTGTTTCGATTGTAACTTCTGACTTACCGTACTTAAATTTTTTAATAACCGGATTCACATCGGCTCCTTAATTTATTTTCTTTGATTTAGCTTCGCTAAATGACAAGGACTAAAAGCTTTACGTCTCAGTGTTCTTACTTCTTTGAAGAACGAGCTCAGAAAAAACACTCAGACATAAAACTTTACGGCCTTCTAACAAAGCACTTTTACATTTACCTTAGCTGCACAAACAACTAAGCGTGATGACAATCACATAAAAAAATATGATTATCGATAAAAAAGAACCGGCATGTCTATCTTTCAAGACATGCCGGTACTTTATTTATGACTTCATAACAAAATCATAGTCATCTCTAAAACAAAGCTCAAAAAGCTTACACCTTAGCGACGTAGACCTAAGCGAGCGATCA
>NZ_LWEY01000369.1:0-633 GCF_001634935.1 Oleiphilus sp. HI0043
AATCATAATGACCGCCTTAGCAAGAAATCATTTCGACAACAGTGAGGTAGATATGACAACAACAGGTTCATTATTCGAGACGATTACGTCGATCATTTCCGACCTCCCTAGAGACTTACCTGAAGCAAGTCGCTATCAGCGACTGCTTAACAATATGCAGAATATATTTCCGTTCGATGCGGCGGCGGTTTTGAAACTGGAAGGCAGTCAACTTCGCCCTATTGCAATGAAAGGATTAAGCGATGACGTACTAGGAAGACGATTCATCATTACTGAACATCCCAGACTGTCTCAAGTGATCCATTCAAAAGGGCTGGTACACTTTGAGGCGAACTCAGACCTACCTGACCCTTACGATGGATTAATCGGTGAAAACAACCAACACCCTGATGTACACGACTGTATGGGCATTCCCTTATTAATTAATGAAAAGCCGTGGGGACTACTTACCTTAGATGCGCTTGAACCTGGCACCTTTGACCAGATTGATAAGGACCAGCTGAGGACATTTACCAAACTCACCGAAGCGGCGGTTAAGGCAGCCGAACGAATCGATTCACTTGAAGCCAGTGCAGCTCACCACCGATTAGTCAGTCAAACTTTGCTGAAAAGCTCTGACAGCGAGATGATCGG
>NZ_LWEY01000370.1:0-909 GCF_001634935.1 Oleiphilus sp. HI0043
GGTCTGCCTCGATTTGGTTCATCATTTTCATTGCTTCAATGATGCACAAGACATCGCCAGCCTTAACGCTTTGTCCAACTTCAACAAATGGGGCGGAGTCAGGTGAGGGCGCCTTGTAGAAGGTGCCGACCATAGGGGCATTGATTGTCTGGTCACTAGAGGTGCTCGCCGGTGCCGGACTTGCAGTGGATGTTTCTGTGATAGGTGCTGAAGCAGACGTTACGGGTGCTGGGGCCGCTGCTGGTGCGGCGACAACATGCTTGCGACGGTTGATGCGGATGGACTCTTCGCCTTCCTTAATCTCTAGTTCTTCTACATCTGACTCGGTGATTAATTCGATCAGCTTTTTGATTTTTCGAATATCCATAACAATTCCTGTATTAGGTTTATAGCGCCTGCAGGGCTTTGCTGAGCGCAGCATCGTAACCTAAGCTGCCCAGCCCGCAGATGACGCCTAATGCGACATCAGAGAAATAAGAATGATGGCGAAATGTTTCTCTAGCATGAACATTTGATAAATGTACTTCGATAAAAGGAATATCAATCGCTAGTAGAGCATCTCGGATTGCTACGCTCGTATGCGTAAATGCCGCAGGGTTAATAATTATAAACTGAGTATCATCTTGCTTAGCTTGATGTATGCGCTCGATAAGTTCGTGTTCAGCATTGCTTTGCAACGTGTTGAGCGCGATATTGTTATTCTTGGCGCAGGCTTTTAAGCGAGAGTTGATATCATTGAGAGTTTCTGAGCCGTAAATTTCGGGTTCGCGGGTGCCTAAAAGGTTTAGGTTTGGGCCATGAAGTACCAGTATGCTAGCCATAATCAGACGATGCTCGTAAAAACATGTGAAAGAGAAAGTTAATTCTAAGTGCCGTGAGAAATGTCTACAAGTGTAGTTTCTTTTTATG
>NZ_LWEY01000371.1:0-746 GCF_001634935.1 Oleiphilus sp. HI0043
CTGCCAAGCATGGACATAATGTTGATTCTCTTGAAAAACTAATTGATAGCTTCCTTCCAAACAGTATTCATTACTATCCTGAAGATCAAGTGACTGACAGAAGTCAGCGCTTTCTGGCTGCTGAGCTTGTGCGTGAGAAGATCATGCGACAGCTGGGGGAAGAGCTACCTTATGCGGTGACTGTAGAGATTGAAGAGTTTAAACAGGTTAAGCACGTGCTGCATATTAGCGCGCTAATACTTGTAGAGCGCAGTGGTCAAAAGAAAATCGTTATTGGTGACAAGGGTGAACAAATAAAAATCATTGGCCGTGATGCTCGTAAAGAAATGGAGCGCTTGTTTGATACCAAGGTGATGTTAAACCTATGGGTTAAGGTCAAAAGTGGTTGGTCTGATGATGAAAGGGCTTTAAAGAGTTTGGGTTATCGAGACGAGTAAGGCTCCTTTAAATAGGGGGCGGTCAGTGCATGAGTATGATTGAGGAGCAGCAAGCGGTTTATGTTTTGAACCGGCGCCCTTATCAGGAGTCCAGTCTTTTAGTTGATGTGTTTTCACTTAATTTCGGACGGCTTACTTTGATCGCAAAAGGGGCCTTGCGAAAAGGAAGTGCTTGGTCAGCCTTGCTTCAACCCTTTCAGGCTCTTTTGCTCTCTTGGAGTGGCCGCTCTTCAATCAAAACACTTCGATCCGTCGATGTTCCAAGCCAGCCCTATAAGCTTCGCGCAAACTATCTTTTTAGTGCTTACT
>NZ_LWEY01000372.1:0-1216 GCF_001634935.1 Oleiphilus sp. HI0043
GGCACCGAAGCGCACGAAGCACCACACGTTATTCTATTTCCAGAAATAGCCTTTGATAAACAGAAGTTTTTAGCACGTGTAGATGAAGCAGTAAAAAATTACGGTTACTGCGTTGTCGTGGCATCTGAAGGCGCTCAGTACGAAGATGGCCGCTTTGTAGCAGACGCAGGCGCAGTTGATGCGTTTGGTCATACCCAACTAGGTGGCGTCGCACCAACGCTTGCTAATATGGTTAAAGATGAATTTGGTTATAAATACCACTGGGCAGTTGCCGACTACCTTCAACGCGCAGCACGCCATATTTCCTCTTCAACGGATGTTGAGCAGGCCTATGCCATGGGCAAAGCAGCTGTTGATTTCGCTGTAAATGGTAAGAATGCAGTCATGCCAATTATCGTTCGCGAACAAGCCGCTCCATACAAGTGGTCTATCGGTGAAGCACCGCTTAGCCAGGTTGCTAACCAAGAAAAGAAAATGCCTATTCACTATATTTCAGATGATGGTTTCGGAATTACTGCTGAGTGTCGTGAATACCTAACTCCACTTGTTCAAGGCGAAGACTACCCGCCTTACGATGAGAACGGTATGCCGCGCTACGTTAAGCTTCAGAACAAGCTTATTGAAAAGAAGACAGGAAGTGAGTTCGAAGTTTAAAGCTTCGCAACACGCTTATCTAACTCAGAGACTCCGCCTACCCAAAGTTATGTAGGCGGCCCGTCTCGGGGCGCAGAACGGACATGCCGTTAGTTTCAGCCCTACGTATGCAGAGGGTTTCATCCTTCGCTAATGAATAGCCCCATAAAAACCTTGCCGCCAACAATCCTGGGCATCCAGGCCCATATGGATTAGCAAGCCTATCCCTATCCACCGAGTTGCTGGAAACAAAGCCATCAGAGCATAAACCGGAATCATAAATTCTTTATGTAGAGGGTGGAAACCAATACTGCATCGACCTGGGTCATAAATCGGTACCGCAAGTAAGTGATCAAGATCGACTAACATTGTCGCAACCAAAAGCAGATATATTTTTACCGTGAACTTAGAATCTCGTGTTTTGGCAAAGACTGCTGTTGCTACTAACAACGGTACGAGAAAGTGTAATGCGATATGAAGAATGATTTTCTCCCGATTATGTTTATACTGAACTTATCAAAAGCGCGGATGTTAAAGCATAGATATCGCTTTCGCGCTCCCAGCTAACTCCTGAAGGCTTTAC
>NZ_LWEY01000373.1:0-806 GCF_001634935.1 Oleiphilus sp. HI0043
TATCGATAGACAACTTCTGCACGAAGTAACGTCACCGCAGGCTTTTGAAGGCTTACGTCTGGCTGGTCGTCCTTTATGGCGAACTGATGCTAATATCGCGACACCTGATCATAACGTCCCGACAACTGACAGAACTGGCGGAATTGAATCTATTACCGATGAAGTTTCACGTATCCAGGTACAAACCTTGGATGACAACTGCGAAGCTTTCGACGTGCTTGAATTCAAAATGTTAGACAAGCGCCAGGGCATTGTGCACGTAATAGGCCCAGAGCAGGGCGCTACCTTGCCGGGCATGACGGTTGTTTGTGGTGATTCCCATACCTCTACCCATGGCGCATTCGGTGCCTTGGCTCACGGTATTGGCACCTCTGAAGTTGAGCATGTTATGGCCTCCCAGACCCTTGTTCAGAAGAAGATGAAGAACATGCTTGTACGTGTGAACGGTTCAGTTGGCGAAGGTATCACAGGTAAAGATATCGTTTTGGCTATTATTGGCAAAATTGGTACGGCTGGCGGAACAGGTTGTGCAATCGAATTTGCAGGTAAAGCAATTGAAGAGCTATCTATGGAAGGTCGTATGACCGTTTGCAACATGGCTATTGAGGCCGGTGCACGAGTAGGTGTGATCGCAGTAGATCAAACCACCATAGAATATGTCAAAGGCCGTTCATTCGCGCCAAAAGGCGAGATGTGGGACGCCGCAGTCGAAAACTGGAAAGACTTGCACAGTGATGACGATGCTGTCTTTGATCAGGTTGTCGAGCTAGAGGGCTCTGAAATCAAACCTCAAGTTACCTGGGGAA
>NZ_LWEY01000374.1:0-989 GCF_001634935.1 Oleiphilus sp. HI0043
CTTCATGGTTTTCGCTTCAGGTTTGAATTCCCATGCCATATTGCCATTTATAGTCGAGTCGAATTGAACCGTTACGGTTCTTAAAGACTGACTAAGTTCTTCGCTACTTAGTTCAGAAATCTCAGAGCGCCCACTGTTACTATCGATGCTATTGATACCGGCGACATCGCATACGAGTTTGTATAACGGCACCATCGCAAAGGCAAAGCCAAACATAAGCACTGTTAACATTGCGAGCTTTAGTGCGGTTTTCTTGTTTTGTTTTACTGGTACTTCACTCATGTTATGCACCCACGGCTAAAGTTTGGCTGACGCCATAGGCGGCAATGCATAAGCTTGATATCGCAATGCCTCCAAGAATTAGCGCGGTGCGAATATTTGACTTCTTTAATGCTTGTTCGCTTTGTTGGTTCATAATCAAAACTCTTTTTGTTGTTAAGTATCTAGCCTTGGGCTCTTTGTTAAAGCACCCAAGGCCAGATTCTGGTTTTATTTGACCGTAGGAGGTGTTTCAAAGCTATGGAATGGTGGAGGAGATGGGAGCGTCCACTCCAGGCCAGGTGTACCGATCTGAGAACCTTCCCAAGGCTGAGCTGGAGCTTTCTCGCCACCACGTATAGTTTGAATAATGATGTAGACAAAGAGTAGGTGAGATAGGCCGAAGATAAAGGCACCAATGCTCGATATCTGGTTAAACTCAATAAACTGCACGCTGTAATCAACGATACGGCGTGGCATACCCGCTAAGCCCGAAAAGTGTTGAGGGAAGAACGTCAGGTTAAAGCCGATGGTTGTCCACCAGAAAAAGATTTTACCCAGCGTTTCGTTATACATATGGCCAGTCCACTTTGGCAGCCAATAGAATACACCTGCGTAGAGCCCGAATAGTGCGCCGGGTATTAATGCGTAGTGAAAATGTGCGACCACAAAGTAGGTGTCATGGTATTGCAAATCTGCAGGTACAACCGCCAGCATGACACCTGTAGTTC
>NZ_LWEY01000375.1:0-1300 GCF_001634935.1 Oleiphilus sp. HI0043
CATTTCGTTTATACCTCTTCTTGTTCGTTAGAAGTCTGTATTAGCTGAAGCGTTAATTTTAATACAGATTGGCTTATTGGTCTTCGCTTATGGATGAAT
This sequence comes from Oleiphilus sp. HI0043, assembly GCF_001634935.1. Taxonomy (NCBI): domain Bacteria; kingdom Pseudomonadati; phylum Pseudomonadota; class Gammaproteobacteria; order Oceanospirillales; family Oleiphilaceae; genus Oleiphilus; species Oleiphilus sp. HI0043. The sequence continues at coordinate 100 of NZ_LWEY01000375.1, forward strand.
CGATTGCTGAATTCGGTTAGACTTGCTTTCTTCAATATATGTCACTTCGTTCATATAAATCAAAATCGGGTTTTTAATGATGTTCAGATCACTAGGTAAGGTGTTACCACTTTATTCTTTGTTGTTACTTCTCGGATTCCATGTTGCCGACGCATTTGCTAAGCCAGCTCTTATTCCTTCTCCGCCACAGGTTTCAGCTAGCTCTTATATTTTAATGGATGCCACGAGTGGCGAAGTAATCGTAGAGCATGAAAGCTACGTTCAGTTGCCACCCGCCAGCTTGACTAAGATGATGACCGCATACATCGTCGAAAGCGAAGTAGCTCAAGGTAATATCAATTTATATGACGAGGTTCCAGTGAGCGTTAAGGCTTGGCGCACTGGCGGGTCAAAAATGTTCATCAAGGAAGGCTCAAAAGTTTTGCTTGAAGAGCTGCTCAAAGGCGTAATTATTCAGTCAGGCAATGACGCAAGTATTGCGCTATCTGAGTATGTTGCTGGTAGCGAAGATGCATTTGCCGATATCATGAATCAGCAAGCTCAACTACTGGGCATGACAAACTCCAACTTTATGAACGCTACAGGCTTGCCTGCTGAAGGGCATTATTCATCAGCCTCTGATTTGGCAAAGCTGGCTCTTGCGATCATTAATGACTTTCCTGATCAGTACCCTTTGTATTCTGAAAAATACTTCACCTATAACAATATAAGGCAGCCAAACCGCAATCGCTTGTTGTGGCGTGATAAGTCAGTCGATGGCTTAAAGACCGGACATACTGAAGAAGCAGGTTATTGCCTTGTCGCGTCAGCTAAGCGCAATGGTATGCGCTTGATTAGTGTTGTCATGGGTACGAATAGTGAAAATGCCAGAGCTAAAGAGACACAGAAGTTGTTAAACTATGGCTTTAGATATTATCAGACGCACGAACTGTACAAGGCTGGTGAAGTACTGACAGATAGCCAGGTTTGGAAGGGTGCTTTGGATTCTTTCCAGTTGGGCTTAGCCGAAGACGTAATAGTAACGATTCCTCGGGGTCAAAAAGATGACCTTAAAGCAGAGCTTAAAGTAGATAATGTAATTGAAGCGCCTGTTGCCGTGGGACAAGAATACGGCCGCTTACTTGTGTCTCTTGACGGTAAAGTAATTGTTGATGAAGCTTTAGTAGCTTTGGAGCCCGTGCCCGAGGGTGGCTTCTTTAAA
>NZ_LWEY01000376.1:0-609 GCF_001634935.1 Oleiphilus sp. HI0043
AGATATCTCGCGGCGCGCCCGAGCTTTGTTTTGATTTCACTATAATTCTCTTCGAGGACATAAGGCATCAAAATAGCATTTAGAAGACCATGATGCGCACCATATGTTGCACCTATAGAATGTGCGATAGCATGCATCGCTCCCAAACCTTTCTGGAACGCTGCAGCCCCCATACTTGAAGCAACCAGCATATGCATCCGCGCTTCTAGGTTATCGCCATTTTCGTATGCAAGCTGGAGATTTTCTTTAATCAGGCGCATACCTTCAAGCGCAATACCCTCAGCCATCGGGTGGTAAGAAGGTGAGCAAAAAGCTTCAAGGCAATGTGATAAGGCATCCAAGCCCGTTGCAGCGGTAATTTTAGCTGGCAAACCTGTCGTTACGTTGGGGTCCAATATCACTAGCACTGGTAGCATCTTTGGGTGGAATATAATCTTCTTTAGGTGTTTTTCTGAATCAGTAATGACAGAAGCACGACCAACCTCTGAACCTGTTCCAGCTGTTGTAGGAATTGCAATAACAGGTGCAACACCCTCCTCCTTTACCTTGCACCAGTTATCGCCAACATCCTCAAACTCCCAAATAGGTAGCTCTTGCCCAACCATTAAA